>NZ_JBMFOX010000006.1:0-13080 GCF_049969415.1 Hadarchaeum sp. (SeqCode) | reverse complement strand
GGGTTGATTAATAGTTTTTCTGTTTGAAATTTCATCCCGCGAAGCGCATCGAGTTAAATCTCCGGTTGCGGGGCTTCCGGTTCCATTTTCTGTTCTACCTGGCGCTTGATGCTGCGGGCAATTTCCGGGCCGATGTAGGGGACGCGCGACAGCTCCTGCTCGCTCGCCATCTCGATGTCCGAGAGCCTGCGATAGCCTGCCCGGAACAGGCTTCTCCCCCGAACCCTCCCAATTCCGCGCAGCTGCACCAGCTCAAGAAGTTCTTCCCGGATGCCGTGCCTGACCCGCTGCTCCAGTTTTCTCAGCGGAGCCATCACTGGTTTGATCCGGAAAAGGCTGGAGAGCTCATGAGCTGAGTAAAGCAGCCACTTGGCGGTGTCGGCAGACCGGCGAATGTCCCCGGCCCCCACGCCAAACATCTCATGGATGTCATCCTCCCTCACTTCGTTTATCCAAGCTTGGAGCATCCTGGCCGTCTTCAGTTCCGCCAGCAGAGTCTCAAACCTCTCCGGTTCACTTCTGCCATCGGGTATCTCCGTCAGCAGCTCGTCCGCGTGTTCCAAGAAGAAGGCCTCCAGCTCCTCGTAATCGCCCTGCCTGAGGTACAGCAGCTCCATGTCCGGCGTGTGGCAGATCAGGTGAAGCAGTCCGATTTCCGTTGGCTCCTTAGAGGCTGCCCCGCGGAGACCATCGCGGAGAACCACGGCGGAGAGGGGGTCGATGTAGAGCATCGAGACCCGCCTCCCGAACTCGGTCGCGAAGAGCAGCTTTTCCTCCTGCTTTATCATCCCCTCGCGGTCGAGGAAGTCAAGCACGCGCTGCACCACCCGCTGGACATCGCTCACGCCGTATTGATGGGCGAAAAAGGTACCCGACATAAAGGCAAGCAGCGCGGCCTCGTCGCTCACATATCCCGCCGCAATTGAGGCAAGAACGTGGGTTCTGAGCGCAGGTTCCGAGGCCAGCTTGGAGGTAATCCGCTCAGGCTCGGCCCGGATGAACTTCTCAAAGAGGGCTTCAACCTCATTTTTGCTCTTGGCGATCAAAACCGCCTCCCCGTGCCGGTCATACTGGGGCCTACCGGCTCTGCCCGCCATCTGGTAAAACTCAAGCACGGGAATGAAGACTTGGCCATACGGCTCCACGTATCTCCGGTAGTCCCGAATGACGGTCCTCCGAGAAGGCAGGTTGACGCCCATGGCCAATGTGGGCGTGGCACAGACCACCTTGATCAGGTTCTTCCTGAAGGCATCCTCGACCGCCTTTCTCTGCACATGGTGAAGGCCAGCGTGATGAAAAGCTACGCCCTTGCGGATGCAGCCGGCCAGCTCCCGGCAGGCCCGGGACGGTTCGCCCAGCGCGCTCTCCGCTATTCGGGCTACATCCTCTAGACGCTTCTTCTCCTCTGCTGACAAAGAATCGGATATTTTTTCTGAGATCAACGCTGCCGCGGCCTGTGCCGAACGTCTTGTGTTGACAAAAACCAAGGCTTGGCCCCCCTCCTTCACCGTGCTGGCCGCAAGCGCCGTGAGGTCGTCTTCCATCTTTACGTCCAGCTTAAGCTTGCTTCCGTCGTCGAACCATATCTTTCCGTTAAAGTAAACTCCCTTCCGAAGCGGAACCGGTCGCCATTCGCTTTTGACCAGTTCGGCCCCCAGCCACTCAGCTATCTCATCGGCGTTTTTCACCGTCGCCGAAAGCGCCAGAATCTGGACGGCGGGATTGACCTGCCTGAGCCGGGCTGTCAATACCTCAAGGGTAGGGCCGCGACCAGGGTCGTCGATCAGATGAACCTCGTCTAGGACCACCACTGCAACTACATCGGCCAGCCACTTGGCACGATGGCGTAGCAGCGAGTCCACCTTCTCGGAGGTGGCGACGAGGATGTCGTAGTTAGCCAGCCTGGGGTCGACATAATCGAAGTCGCCGGTACTTATCCCGACCTTGACACTCAGCGGCTCGTACTTCTCCTTGAAATCTTCGTACTTCTCGCTGGCGAGGGCGCGCAGGGGCACGATGTAGAGGCACTTGCCCTTCCCCCCCAGCACCGACTTAAGCATGCAGAGCTCCGCGATCAGCGTCTTCCCCGCAGCGGTGGGTATCGCCATTACCAAGTTTTTGCCGTCGAGAGCTCCCTTCTCCACCGCCTCCTGCTGCGGCGGGTAGAGGCTGGAGATTCCAGATTGCTCCAGTATCAGGGATAGCCGAGCGTCAAGACCGTACCTATCACATACCTCGCTGATCTTCAAGCCAGCACCGTCAAGAAGATTAGCCACCATACTGATTAATCTTGGGGATGACTGGATGGATGCCTTCATCGCCGCCTGCCGCGAGGCAATCCGGAGAATACTGGGTGCTGGGCCAATCAATCGCAGCGATTTATCTCGAATCAAGACCGAAATCTGTCGCGAGTTCAAACTTTCTCGCCCGCCGCGAAATTCTGAGCTCCTCGCCGCGGCCACCGCCGAGGAAAAGGCCAGAATCATCGCGACACTCCGGCTCAAGCCCGTGCGCTCGATTTCAGGTGTCACGGTGATCACGGTCATGCCCAAACCATATCCCTGTCCGGCTGAGGAATCCTGCATCTACTGCCCCGGTGGCCCCGCGAGCAACACCCCCAAATCCTACACAGGCAAGGAGCCCGCCGCGGCCCGGGCGCTTCAGCATCACTACGATCCCTACGCCCAAGTCAGGAGCAGGATCGAACAACTGCGCGCCATCGGCCATGATGTGGATAAGGTGGAACTGATCGTTTTCGGCGGGACCCTGACCTGTTACCCTAGGGAATATCTGGAATGGTTCATGACCCAATGCCTGAACGCCGTCACAGGGGTACAAAGCCAGAGCCTGCAGGAGGCCCAGATGGCGGCGGAGAGGTCGGCCATTCGCGTCAGCGACATCGCGCTGGAAACCCGTCCGGACTACTGCAAGGAGCCACAGGTTGATTTTCTCCTCGAGCTGGGGGCCACCCGCGTGGAGCTAGGGGTCCAAACCGTTTATGAGGATATCTACCGCCTGATAAAGCGGGGTCACACCGTTGATGATGTCGTTGAGGCCACGCGCATCGCCCGGGATTCTGGTCTTGCCGTCGTCTATCACCTGATGCCCAACCTGCCCGGATCCAACTACGAGCGCGATTTAGAGATGTTCCGGACCATTTTCAACGATGAGCAATTCAAGCCGGACGCGCTGAAGATCTATCCCACGTTGGTCATGCCTGAAACCGAGCTTTATGAGATGTGGCTCCGGGGAGAATACCGGCCGTACTCGTTCGACCAACTCGTGGATCTCATCATTGAGGTAAAGAAGCTGACGCCGAAGTGGGTCAGGATTCAACGGATCCAGCGGGATATACCGGCCAATCTGGTGGTCGAGGGTGTCAAACGCGGCGACCTCAGGGCCTTGGTCCAGCAAAGGATTAAACAGCAGGGTTGGTCCTGCCGGTGCATCCGCTGTCGTGAGGTGGGGCACTTCAGCTACCGGACGGGAATTGAGCCCCGCCCTGAAGACATCCAGCTGATAGTCGAGAAATATCGTGCCTCGGCGGGCACCGAGGTCTTTCTCTCCTTCGAAGACACGGCAAACGACGTGTTAATCAGTCTGCTGAGGCTGAGGGAACCATCGGAAAGAGCCCACCGGCCTGAGCTTGGTGATGCCACCATCGTCCGGGAACTCCACGTGTACGGACCGCTGGTCAGGGTGGGGCGGAAAGCGAGCCCGAGCGAATGGCAGCACCGGGGCTTGGGAGAACGGCTTTTGCAGGAGGCGGAGAGGGTTTCCCGCGAGAATTTTGGAGCTAGGAAGATCTTGGTGCTGGCCGGGATCGGGACGCGGGAGTACTACCGGAGGCTGGGATATGAAAGGGAAGGGCCCTACATGGTCAAAAAGTTTGAACACAATAAGCCTTAAAAGAAGCGACCTTTAGTTCCTTTCGATACTATGTATTTAGAAACAGACTCATACCTAGACATCCTCAGGAGGAGATTGAGCCAGGAAAATCTGGATAAATTGCTAGCAATAGACAATGCCGTCCTCCACGAGTTCGTGGCCAAATACATCGAACATTGCAACCCCGACGATGTCTTCGTCAGTAGGGGGACGGAGGATGATTTAAAGTTCATCCGAGAAGAAGCCATCAGAAACGGGGAAGAAAGAAAACTGGCAATCGAGGGGCACACCGTCCACTTTGACGGCTATTATGATCAGGCCCGGGACAGAAAAAACACGAGGCTGCTGGTGCCCAAAGGAGTCGACATCGGGCTGGAAGCGCTGGCCGCCGGAGAGAGCCTCGGCCAGCTGGAGAGGGAAGCCGGCCTGAGGGAAATCCACGAGCTGCTGAAGGATATCATGAGGGGGCACCGGCTTTACGTTCTGTTCTTCTGCCTCGGTCCCACCAATTCCGATTTCTCCATCCCCTGCCTTCAGCTGACGGATTCCCCCTACGTGGCCCACAGCGAGAACCTGCTCTACCGTCAGGGTTACTCGGAGTTCAGGAGGCTGGGGAGAAAGGCTAGGTTCTTCAAATTTGTTCATTCTGCGGGAGAGCTGGTTAATGGGGTGAGCAAGAACATCGACAAGCGCCGGATTTACGTCGACCTCAGCGACGAAACGGTCTACAGCGTTAACACGCAGTACGGCGGTAATACCATCGGGCTGAAGAAGCTTGCGATGCGGCTGGCGATCAAGCGGGCCTCGGAAGAGGGCTGGTTGACCGAGCATATGTTTATCATGGGCGTTCACGGCCCCGGTGGCAGGCTGACCTATTTCACCGGGGCCTTTCCCTCCCTCTGCGGCAAGACCTCGACCTCGATGATGCGGGGGGAAAAGATAGTTGGGGACGATATCGCCTACCTGAAGATAAAGAACGGCGGGGTTCGGGCCGTTAACGTCGAGCACGGAATGTTCGGCATTATCCAAGGAGTCAACTCCAAGGACGACCCGATCCTCTGGAAGACGCTTCACAGCCCGGGCGAAATCATTTTCTCCAACGTCTTGGTGCTGGAGGACGGCAGCGTCTACTGGATCGGCCATGACGGGGAGGTGCCCAAGCGGGGCATCAACCACTCCGGAGAATGGTTCTTGGGAAAGAAGGACGCCGAGGGCAACGAGATTCCGCCCTCACACAAAAACGCGAGGCTCACCCTAAACATGAAACTGCTGGAGAACCTCGACCCCAGAATTGACGACCCCCAGGGAGTTGAGGTCTCAGGAATTATATATGGAGGGAGGGATTCGGACACCTGGGTACCGGTGGAGGAGGCATTCAACTGGGTCCATGGGATCGTGACCAAAGGAGCCTCGCTGGAATCCGAAGCCACAGCCGCGGTTTTGGGGAAGGAGGGCACGCGGGAGTTCAACCCAATGGCTAACCTCGACTTTCTTTCCATTCCGCTGGGAAAATACATTGAGATCAATCTCAAGTTCGGCGCGGGCCTAGAGAAACCGCCCAAGATCTTTTCGGTGAACTATTTCCTCAAGGAGGGCGGCAACTACCTAACCGGCAAGCTCTACAAAGCAGTGTGGCTGAAGTGGATGGAGCTCCGCTGCCACGACGAGGTCAAAGCTAGGAAAACACCGACCGGCCTCATCCCGATCTACGATGACCTCAAGCGACTCTTCAGACAGGTGCTTGACATTGACTACGCTAAGGAGGACTACCTGAAGCAGTTCAAGCTGAGGATCCCCGAGCATCTGGCGAAGATAGACCGAATTCTGAAAATTTATTCCGCCAAGGTGCCGAACACGCCGCAGGAGGTTTTCATGGAGCTAGAGAACCAGCGGCAAAGGTTGCTGCAAGCCCGGGAAAAGTACGGGGAGTATGTTTCACCTGAGAACTTTGAAATTGTGACCTGATCTCATTGAGGCACCGTTTTATTGCTTTGGATTAAAGTGGTTACGGTGCTCTCGTGGTCGTGGCCAGGCTAGATAAAGTTGTGGTCGGAGACGGCCGACCTACGGTAATTATCGGGGCGATCAATCTCAGTGACAGCTCCTTTTATCCCGGATCGGTCGTCAGAGGACGCCAAGATATCATCAGAAGGGCGCGGGAGATGGTGAAGGAAGGAGCCCAGATTATCGATATCGGGGCCATGGCCACCGGGCCCAAGTCGATGCCCGTCTCGGAGAAACAGGAAATACGGATGCTAATTCCTGCCATTAAGGCCGTAGCTGCCGAAGTTGATGTACCGGTTTCTGCCGACACCCAACGGGCGGCCGTGGCCGAGGCCGCAGCTGCAGCGGGGGCCTCGATAATAAACGATGTCAGCGGGCTCAAGGCCGACGAACGCATGGCCGAGGTGATTTCAAAGACAGGTTGCTCGGCTATTCTCATGGCCGCCAGAAAGTTTCCCGGTGATGTTTACACGATCAGCGAGATCAGAGAAGCGCTCCTATCAAGCCTGAACATCTGTCGCCGGCAGGGGCTCTCTCTGAAAAAAGTCGTCGTGGATCCGGCGTTTGGGCAGTGGCCGGCAAGGCTCAGCCGACTAGGGCCTAAGACGAGAAAAAAATTAAGTAAACGCGGCTACAGTCTAGCTGCATCCCTCGACTTCAGGATTTTGGCGAAACTGAAGGAGATCAAAGCCGAACGACCCATCTGTGTCGGCATCTCGAGGAAGTCATCAATCGGTGAGGTGCTAAATCTCCCCGATCCAGCAGCGAGGCTATTTGGATCCTTGGCCGCCGCCGCCATTGCCGTCCTCAACGGGGCGCACGCGCTGCGGACCCACGACCCAATGGAAACTGTGCATGCGGCCCGAGTCGCGGAGGCTATTAGGGATGCGGTGGGGTGAGGTTGTGGAAGTTTTCGGACTGAGCCTGCCTCTGGTGGAACCGGGTGATGACCTTCCGTCGATGATACTGAAGGCGGCGGATCAGATTGGTGGCCTACGCGACGGTGACATTGTCGTGGTTTCCTCAAAGGTGGTAGCGGTCGCCGAGGGGAGGATCAAGGAGCTGTCGAAAATCAGGCCGTCGCCGAAGGCAGAGAAAATCGCGGCGAAAAGCGGCCAACCGCCGGAGCTGGTCGAGCTGATTTTGCGCGAGGCGGACCGGGTGCTTAAGGTTCATCGGGGCGTCCTGCTGACGATAAAGGACGGAATCATCTGCGCCAATGCCGGCGTTGACCTTTCCAACGCCCCCACAGGCAAGGCGATTCTCCTCCCGCGGCATCCTGAAAAGACCGCCGAGAGGCTCAGGCTCGCCCTGACGTCGGGGTCGGGTGCCAAGGTGGGGGTGGTAATCTCGGACAGCGTTGTTCATCCTCTGAGGCTGGGCACGACGGGCCAGGCGATCGCCACGGCGGGGATCGAGCCCGTCATCGACTGCCGGGGCAAGCCTGATCTTTACGGAAAACCGCTGAAGCTAACCTATCGGGCTATCGCCGACCAGCTCGCCAGCGCCGCGCAGCTGGTGATGGGGGAGGCCGGCGAACGGGTTCCGGTCGCGGTGGTGCGTGAGGCCGAGGTCGAACTGGTTAATAGGCCTCGCTGGTCCCCAAAGATTCCGCCTCGCGAGTGCCTCTATTATGGTGCCCGAAAATAAGATTCGGTTTGGGTAAGATTTGGCCCCGATTTATCTAAGCAAGCACTTCAAGGGCGACTGCTGCTCCTAGGATGATCCCGACGACTGTGTCCACACCTGAAGTACTGCCGAAGTTCATTGAATTAGATATTAAGTCACCAAAGTCAAGTTCTCCAGATAGCAAAGCCTGATATAATTTCACCAGAACTTCATTGACCTCGCCATGGGCGGCTAGTTTCAGCATCTGGGCGCTGAGAAGATTGGTGCTCTCCACCGAGGAGATAATTGCCTTGTTTATCTCTCGGAAAAGACCGGCCTGTTTACCAAACGATTTTGAAATCCAGTGAAGAGCGCTAAGGTATCCGATGAGCAAATCGTCGGCTGATGGTGTCAGACCCGGTCCCAGACCAATGAGGCCCTTGGCCGCGGCCTGGACACCTTCGATGTTTTCTTGTCTGGTCGCTCTCACCAAATCAACAATGTGGGGCAGCGCCGCCCGAGAAACCACGTTAATCGCAGCCGTGGCTGGTCTCTTCATGTGAAGTATTTCTTCCAGATAAAACAACAACTGTCCTAAGCCCTCGGTTCCCGACCAAGCTCGGGCGCGTTCTTTTAACGCGCTCAGGGACTTTTTGATCTGGGCCGGGCTTGCCGGATTTTCGATACCGTTTGGAGGTCTCCAGACCATAACCCCGGCGAGGTCGATGTCAAGGACATCGCCAATAGTCATATGACTGCTGGCCACTCTGACGCCCATGCCCTTTTTGATCCCCAATTCCGAAATTTTTTCTGCGGGCGAAAGGTCAGTTATCAGGTCCATCGGGCTGAGGACCACATCGCTTCTCCCAACGCCCACCAGAGCCGTGCCGAACAAAATGTTGAAGGTCCTCTCAAAAACACTGTGGACTTTACCTTCGCTCTGAGCGCTCAGGATGTCAAAGGCAAACCTGCCGGCAACGGTCGCCTTTACCCGCCGCTTCTTAATCAGGACAATCACCTGTTTTTCCGCTACAGGGCTGAAATGACTTAATCTGCATCTCGATTAATCTTGATGGTTTAATTTCCGTGGATGACAACCTCGCTTGGTGAAAAAGACGGCCTCGAGGCCAAGAATTTTAAGACCACATCCACAGCGGCCTCGACTCCCAAAATATCCGTGTCTATAACGATGTCGGGGGACTCGGGGGCCTCCATCTGGCTATAGACGATGCGGACGGACCTTTCAGCTATCCTGTTCTTTCTGGCCTCGTTTCTCCTCAGGCAGGTTTCCAGAGAACACTTGAGATAAACGGTGATAACCTCCTGTCCTTTTCGCTTCGCAATCTCCTCGATGCCGTCCCTCCATTCTTGCCGGTAAAAGGTTCCATCTAAGATGAGATATTTTACCGAGCGAGCGTGTTTTTCTGCTTCAGAAAACATATGTCGGCATACCCTCCTCTTGAAATTCGCAGTTGAAATGATCTTGGAACCGCTAAGCCGCTCCGCGAGCTTTCGGGCAATTTCCGTCTTGCCTGAGCCGGGCGGCCCACAGAACATCACAATCATTCGATTAAATTTCATTTCTTCAACATCAAAATTATTTAACTTCTCAAAAACTCAGTGAAGTTGGAACATGGCCATCATAGCTCTGCTCTCAGATTTAGGCGGGAAGGACCACTTCGTCGGCGCGATTAAAGGGGTGATTCTCTCAATAAATCCAGATGTGGTCATCGTTGACATCACCCATGAAGTTACCAAGTTTGATGTCTTTACAGCGGCCTTTACTCTGGCCAACGCGGCTGAAACCTTCCCCAGCGGGACCATCTTTGTCGCCGTGGTCGACCCCGGCGTCGGGACGAAGAGAAAGGGCATCCTTTTGCGCACCAAGAACGGGCTGCTCTTCGTCGGACCGGACAACGGAATTTTCACCCTAGTGGCGCAACGATTCGGCGTGAAAGAAATCAGGGAACTGAAGAATCCAAAACTTGTGCGGGAAAAGATATCGGCCACTTTTCACGGACGCGATGTTTTTGCTCCTGTTGCAGCCCATCTGAGCCTAGGGGTCAAAGCCGCGGAGGTAGGTCCGGTTCTCCCGGCCTTGACGGAACTCTCACCCCCAAGGCCGAAACTGGCGGGGAAGGAGATAGTTGGGGAGGCGATGGCGGTTGACGGGTTTGGAAACATCCTGACCAACATCGACCATAAACTCATTGAAAAATTTGCGGAAACTGGTAACAATTTAGAAATCGAGATGTGCGGCAGAGTTCTGTCCGCTAAGCTTGTCAAAACCTTTGGAGAGGTTGAGCCCGGCGAGATTCTCTGTTATGTTGGTAGCGCCGGTCTGCTTGAAATCGCGAAAAACTTGGGAAATTTGGCCGCGGATATCGGAGCCAGACCACATATCAAGATTAGATTGAAGAAAGCCTGAAAAGCCTGCTCTTACAAACATCGGAATAACCTCACGCGGCACCTGTTACAGAATTCGGAAGATTTTCTGTCGACCTCTAGAATGCTGTTGGAAAAACTCATGACGCACCTTGGATTGTTACAGTGGTCGAGTCCAAAGACATGGCCCAGCTCATGAACCGCCTCCTTCTTCGCTCGAATCCAAAACAACTCCGGATCCGGGGCCTGTCCGTAGAAAGCCGGGTTCAGGCGATATATTGACACCAGAGCCCCACGGCCCAGAAGCTGAGATAGGCCAAAAACGAAATTAAGTTCCGGAACATAGATGTCCACGTTAACAATCCCGAGGATGACGCTGTCCTTGTTCGCCCTTAAGAGCAAATAGTGGAGAACGGTTTCAGCTCGATACTGCTGTCGCTGCGCGTCATAGGCGTTGGGCGGGAGGCTTTCTATAGAAAATAACACACATTTTTCGACCAAGGGCTTGAAAGTTTTAATCAGCGCCGCGGGAAGCCGCTGAAGGATTAGAGGAGGCATATTCCCAACGGCGATAATTTCAATTTTCATAATCTCAGAAATCATTGGCGCTGGCAACTCAAACCTTTATCGATTTTTTTCATTTTATTGCAGAGAACCCGGAACAGACGCTTTGTGTTTAACATGGCGAGGGAAAACCAATCGCCGAAGCTAGCGTAAGTGAACGGTACTTCAATTCCAAGCTCACGGGCGATTTCATAGCGCAGATTGCCATCAAGAATAACACCGCCTATCCTGGTGATTTTGACTGGCTTTTTTATGCCATGCTTGGAAATGCTTCTCCTAAGCCTTTCCCTCTCCTCTTCGGTGTGAATAATCCACCAAAGGGGAAAATGTCTCATGCTTTTTCGCACTCCTTTGCCGGGACCCGCCGAACGCTGGCCATAACGAAGCTGCAGAACTCGCATTTTAGAGTGGGCCCGCGGGGATTCGAACCCCGGTATCTACCGTGTGAGGGTAGTGTCTTGACCACTGGACCACGGGCCCAAGCTAAATCTTTCCTCGCGCTATTAATCCCTTTTTACTTTTCCAGCTCCCCAAGCAGATGTTCCAGCCGCGCCAGCATTTCCCGCTTCAAACCGATGAAAACTCCGCCCTCCTTGCCGCTGGCGTAAGTCGATTCGTTCGGTTTTATGATCTGATTCAAGATCGGAGACTCGATGTCGATGTGGGGAATCTTCGAACGCGTCAACGGGTCGCGCTTGTGGATGTACACCTTGGCCGGAATCTCTATCTTGCTCTCTGCCGGTCCGGTCATCACACCACCGGGTCCACTTGTGTCGAGACCCATTAACCATTAGCGGTGCTCAGACCAAAGGCATTTATTACTTTACCGACAGTTAATTTAAGAAGCTGGTTCGCATGCCGCCGATAAAGGTTTTGGAGGACATCCACTGGGTAGGCGCGGTGGACTGGAACATCAGGAACTTTCACGGTTTTACCTACACCACCCACCGCGGCACAACCTACAACGCCTACCTGATAGTTGACGAGAAGATTGCCCTGGTGGACAGCGTTTACGGACCGTTCACCGGGGAGATGATGGAAAAAATTAGAGAAATCGTTGATCCGTCCAAAATAGACTATGTCATCGCCAACCACGTGGAGACCGACCACTCGGGCGCGATCGCCGAGGTCCTGAAGCAGGCTCCCAAGGCCAAGGTCGTCGGGACGGCCAGGTGCAAAGCGGGGCTGGAGAAGCACTACTTCGGCGGCTGGGATTTCCAAGTGGTTAAGACTGGGGATGAACTAAACCTCGGCAGAAGGACGCTAAAGTTTCTCGAGGCGCCGATGCTGCACTGGCCCGACAGCATGTTCACCTACATCGAGCAGGACGCGCTGCTGCTGCCCAACGACGCCTTCGGCCAGCACCTTGCCTCCTCCGGCCGCTTCGACGACGAGGTGGACGAGGCGGTGCTGATGGCGGAGGCGGCGAAGTACTACGCCAACATCCTCTGGCCCTTCAGCACCCTAGTGTTGCGGAAAATTGAGGAGATCCAGAAGCTCGGGCTGAAGATCAGCATGATCGCGCCCAGCCATGGGGTCATCTGGAGGAGGGACCCGATGAAGATCATCAACGCCTACCTTAGCTGGGCCAAGGGCGAGGCCAAGCGGAAGGTGCTGGTCGTCTACGACACGATGTGGGGCAGCACCGAGAAGATGGCCAAGGCGATGGTTGAGGGGCTGAGGAGCGAGGGCGTCGAGGTGATGCTGTTCCGGCTGCCGTACTCCGACCGCAGCGACATCGTTAAGGAGCTTCTTGACGCTCGCGGGCTGCTGGTGGGCTCGGGCACGATCAACAACGGCATCATTCCGACGCTGGCGCCTTTCCTCGAGGACCTGGTGGGCCTGAAGCCCCGGGGCAAGTTGGCCGCGGCCTTCGGCTCCTACGGCTGGGGCGGCGGCGCGGTGAAGCAAATTGAGGAGGCGCTAACCAAGGCGGGGCTGGAGATCGTGATGCCTGGCCTGGCGGTGAACTGGGTCCCGAGCAAAGAGGAGCTTCAGAGGTGCTTTGAGTTCGGGAGGGAATTTTCCAAAAAGCTGTAGAAATTTCGCGCAGGTGCCGGTCGACCGCGCTGCACTATGCCTCCTCGATCTGAGAGAGTGATATGCGGCGTTGCCGACATCTGCGCGTGCGGAATCTCACCGTCAGTACCTGTAGACTCCGACCTTCCGTAGCAGTTCTGGCCTGTTTGTCAACAGCGCCTGTATAGCAAGGGCGTTCATCGCGAGCAGCGCGGAGTACACGCTCGTCGTTTTCTTCGCCAGTCCCTTGAACCTGAGCCAACATTCGCCGAGCATCTCCTTGAACCGCGAGTTTAACTGTTCGACAATGTAGCGCTTGCGCTTGCAAAGCGGCGGCGTGTAGCGGCGCTTGCCACTCCTTCGTGGGTTCGTGGCGATGTGCGGTTTCGCCCCGATTTCACTGCAGGCCTTTCGGTTGCTCTCGGCATCGTGCGCCGCATCGCCGATGACGTCCTTTGGTCTGAGTCCTCGAATCAATTCCGGCAGAAAAGGCGAATCGTACCTGTTTCCGGGCGTTACAACGGCTTTTCGAGGCAATCCGAGCCGATCCACGGAAACTGCATTGTTACATTAAATTTTTAAAATTGTCCTGAGACCGGTGTTTTGGCGGCT
>NZ_JBMFOX010000005.1:0-53640 GCF_049969415.1 Hadarchaeum sp. (SeqCode) | reverse complement strand
GTTCCACATCCTGACCCTAAAATCCCTGTCCCAGAGGATCATCCCAATTGGCATCCGATTAATCATCAGCTGATGTAGTTCCTGATTTCGTCTCATTAGCTCTCGGCTCAAATCTAACTCCTCTTCCCGCAACTTTGCTTCGAAGATGTTCTCCTTGACCCTTTGGTAAACTGCCCGGGCGACTTCGCCTTTTTCCCTCGTCGCCAAATCCTCCGGCCGGATGTAACTGGGGTTCTCGCACACAGTATTGTGGAGGATGATCTTCGGGTGGGTGTAGATCACGTCAAGCAGAACCTTTGGGGAGAATTTCCTTTCGTCGTAAAGGCAAAGCGCGGTAACCTGGCTCTGGGGCAGGAGCCGATTTATCTTCGCCTCGTACTCCAGCTGTCTTTCCGAGCCGGGCAGCTTCCTCAGCGACCAGCTCGCCTCCGCGGCGCCCCTAAGGCCCCGATAGCCTTCTCTGATCGCCGCCTCTACGGCCTGCCCGATCATCGCCACGGTTCTGTCCGGGTCAAAGTAACCGTCCTTGAGGTACGTGTCCTCGACCCGCAGCAACTCTAGCTGACCCGACTTGAGATACTTCTCAACAGCCGCACCCGCCCTCTGGAAGGCCTGAACGATGTCTTCCCTGGTGCTCTCATCCATAACCAGGAGGCACTTCTCGTTGTTCTCCAGTCCGGCGAGGAGAAAGGAGACAACGGCGGCATCGCGCTCCCTCTTGCCCCGGTAAACGCAGGCTAAGTGCTCGCCCGGCCCGATTTTCTCGAGTTCTTCTTTCAGCTGCCCGAGGGATTTTGTTTCCGGCCTCTTTTTGGCCAGGCCGCTTTTTATTCCGCCCCCCCCTTCACCAGATTCGAAGCCGCAGAACCCGAGCCCTTGGACCGGGATTTCCTTAATCTTTTCCGCGGCGGATTCATTCGGAGTTACACCATTTCAACTCTATTTAAAGAATATTTATTCCTCTACTTTCAAATATCGAAAGATCGCATTATAAAGCCACCGACTATTTAAAGACCTAAATTTCTATGTTTCAAGCCATTTTGACGCGTTTTATCGCATTTTTCTAAACAGGCCAACCATCAGAAACTGAGGAAAACGGGGCCCTGCTAAAAACACCCTGTAAACGCGGGTATTTTGCCAAATAGATGCACTTTACGAGGGGCGATTCAGCTTTATAGATACGAAAGATCTCCTTTATATTGCTCAGAAATCCCTCATCAATGGCGCCTTTAAGGCTGCTTAAACATCAGGCACGATCACTTGGCCTTCTTACCCTTCAGTCTCTTAAGCAGAAGCCTTTCCTCCCTCTCCAGCTCGGCGAGGCGCCGCTCGTACTCCTCGACCAGCTTGTCGTACTCCTGCCGGGAAATGGTCCCCTCCTTGAAGTACCTGATCTCCGCCTGCCGCTTCAGCTTGGGCAGCTCGGCCTTCTCCCTCCTTATCTGCTTGAGCCTGCCCGCCAACCTCAGCCTCCGGTAGATCACCGTAGAAAATATTCCTACGGCCACGACGCCCGCCAGCATGGCCCACCAGTACTGCTGGATAATCGGGGGCAGGGCGGTCGGGGTGAAGACGGTGACCTCAAAACTCCTGGTGGCCTCCACGTTGCCCGCCCGGTCCACCGAGTAGTACTCCACCACGTGCTTGCCATCCTCGGCAATGACGAAGGTGTTCCCGGCAACCCAATCCTGGTTGTCAACGCGGTACCTGGTTTCCCAGACACCTGAGGTCAGATCCTCGGCGACGAGCGAGACCACCACCGAGCCCCGAAAGGCGCCGCCCTCCTGACTCCCGGAGAGAAAGTGCCTAGTGACGGGCGGCGTCTGGTCGAAAATCACCGAGGCCATCACCGACTGTCCGACGTCCCCCGCGGCATCCCTCACCCGAACGTAAATGTCCTTCGTGCCCTCCGGAGGGGAAATGGTCAGGGATTTCGCGGGCTGGAAATCCTCCCAATCGCTCCAGGTTATGCCATCGCTGGAGAAGGACATTTGAGCCGCGTTGAGCGCGGTTATCGAGAGCTGAACCGTCGTCGAATTCACATACTTGGCACCGGCCGCTATTTCGAAGCCCAGAACCTTGGGGGCACCGATTTTTGCCGTGAAAGATCTAACTTGAGACCAGTCTCCAAGTCCTGCAGCATTCCTACCCCGGACCCTCCAGTAGTAAACCGTCCCGTAGGAGAGCGCCTCATTCTGGGACAGGGTAGCGCTCGACTCCATCGTTACCTTGGTGAGAATGATGTGGGAAAACTCCCGGTCGGTGGCTATCTCCAGATGGTATTCAGAGGCAGCGACATCAGACCAATCAAAGGCAGGTGTCACGGTATCCAGAGTGACGCCATCGTCGGGAAACAGCAGCTCCGGGGAGGCCGGGGGCTTTAGCTCGGTTATCTCTAGAAAAACATTAACGGTGCGGGTAAGGTTGCCGCTGATGCCCTTCACCTGGTAGACGAAAGACCCCGGCGTCGCCTCCTTGGTTGCGGAAAAGGTCAACTTGCTCGTGAAGTTCGGGGTTCCGGATGGAGGATTAAGACTCGACTCGACTCCGGTAGGTGCAATCCCAACCCATCCGCCGCTGAGAAACACGGGCACGGGAACGCCGGTGGTCAGCCTAACGTTAACCGCTGTTGTAGCCGATCCGGTCTGCTGTAGGGAAAGGATATCCGGCGCTGCGCTCAAGGAAAAATCAAAGCTGGGTGTTGTCGGTGTCGGCGGAGATGTCTCCGGTGCCGCGGCGGTCGTCACCTCGATGTATATTGCGTCTACAAAGACAACAGAACTGTCCGGATCACCCTCGCTGCTGTTTGTCACAAAGACGTAGAGATACTGAATATCGCCCCAGTCCCAGGAGCCGCCATTGACCGAGTCATCAGAGGTAATATCAAGGCTCTTCTCAGTCCAATCGGTGTCGGTTGGAACCCAGCTGAGGAAGGTGGCGCCGCCGGACTGCAAGGGATTCAAGGAGTATTCCAGATAGATTTTATCGTCCACCGCGGGCACGTCAACTCGGTAAACAACTTTAATGACCACTCTGGTTATCTCACCCGTTTCCGTTCCAAAACCATAGCCCCAGATGCTAAGGCTGTCTGCGATTGGAGATTCCGCCCCCTGACCATCAGGGTGCCCCGTGATCTTTCCTGGATTGGTCCATCCATCGGAGCCAAAGCGGGTCGCGTATTTTGTGTACGAGGCACCCGTCGCTAACGGTGCCCAAACCAGCGCCACGGAGAGTGCAATTAAAGCAACGATTACTGGCGAGAGCAGCTTCGCCTCGTTCCAGCCCACCCTACCACCTCCACGAGCGCGACCAGGCTTCAAAGCAACCAGCCGCCAGTTGACAGAATTTTCATTTTGACTCGTCCGTCCCGTAGACAGTTTCGCTCGGGAACACCTTCATGCCCTCAGGAGTTATCTGAACGGGAACGATCCTCCTCTCGTGCCTTGCCCCCCTCATCTTAAGGATCTCAATTCCCTGCACCCGCTGCCCCCTAACCTTGCTGTTGTAGAGAACGATGACACCGTCGGCGAGGAACTCCTCGATGCCGGACCGCGAGTATCTCAATGGCGCCTCCTCAGTCTCAGTTATCAAGAAAGTCGTTGCCCCGGCCCTTTCAAAGGCCCTGAAGATCTGCTCCACATAGATGCGGTAGCCTTCGGGCTTGTGGATGAACGCCGACTCCAACGCGGAGAGGGAATCAATGGCAATGAGATAGGGGCTCATTCCGGTCGGGATGAGATCGGGTATTCCCTTCAGCTCGATGGAGATCCTGCCGGCGGCCTTTTCCACCAGCCCCTCGACGGCGCGGGTGATGCTGAAGGGATCCAGCATCCGGATCAGAATCGAGCCGCCCTTTCCGGCATCACCCACCTTCAGCAGCAGCCCGTCCTTTCTCTCCTCAACCTCCCTGACCCTCCAACCAAACCTCTCCATGTGCCGCCACAGCCTCTCGGGCCTCTCCTCAAAGGTGATGTAAAGACAGTCGTGGCCCTCGCGGGAGGCGTGATAAAGCGACTGCAGGCAGAAGATGGTCTTGCCGGTGCCGGGGCCGCCGGAAACGAGGATGTTCGACCCCCGGGGAATTCCTTTCTCGATCAAATCGTTGAATCCGGGTATGCCGAGCTTTATCCATTCTGGGGAGGCAGACTCCGCCAGTCTTTTGGGCGTTTGTTTTGATGCCATTTTATTCACCCCCCTGACCTCTTACCGCTTTAAATTCAATCTTGATCCAAATAAACCATACCCAAGACGGGTTTTCCTCAGGATTGTTGATTTAAACAGCCAAGTCTCATAGAGCTTGGAGGCTGGACTGAGAGAGGTGGGGGACGGAAAGTGATTGAACTTTAAGTGTCCCCACTGCGGATCGGGGAACGTGATCAGGGTGGGCAAGCTCAGGAATAAGTACGTCACCAAACAGGGCCACCGTTGTAAGGATTGCAAGCGCTACTTCGTTGAGCGAGAGGGGTTCGAGGGGATGACCTACCCAAAGGAAATTATCGTTGCGGTGCTGCACCTCTTTGTCGAGTGGTTATCCCTTACCAAGATAAAGGAGCACATGTACCAGCACCACGGCTACCAGATCTCGGATGGAAGCATCTTGAACTGGGTCAGGAAGTACGCGAACCTAGTGGAGAAATTCGAGCGCGAACAGATGCCGAAGCCTAGAGTCAAAGGGAGGATACACCTCGACGAGGTCGAGGTCAAAGTGGGGAAAACATGCTGGAACATAACATAAACGCCGTAGACAGCGTGACGAAGTTCAACCTCGGTACGAAACTGGTAAAGAGCAGGAGGCTAGAGGAATTCGACGAGTTTTTCAAGGGGCTCAAAAACCGCGCCGGAGGCCAAATAAGAGTCGTTTTCTGGAGGGAGAGTCAAAAGCCCCCAAGGAGAGGAAGCTGGTGAAATTCGTGAGCGATAAGCTCGGACAGTACAAGTCGGCGTTTAACAGGTACTTCTACCGAATTGCCAAGCTAGTGTACGGCGTTCCCATCGCCTGTAGGCAGTACGGTCTACAGTTCAATAACAATCCCATCGAGCGCCACAACGAGGACATCAAACAGAGGTACAAGGTCATGCGCAGCTTCAAGAGCTTTGCCTCGGCCTAGGCATTCTTGAAGCTGGGACGTGATCTACAACTTGAGAACCTACCAGACCATAAATCGAACACCCGCTGAAGCCGCTGGAATTGACCTCGCGCTTGCCAACAACAAGCTCCTGGACCTGATTCGAGTTTGTTCGACCCCCCCAGAGTAGTTCAAGATGGTGACGGGGGTCGGGCATATGTTTAGTCCGGGCTATCTTCCAAGGAATTTTTGGTGTGTCCGAGAAAAGAGAAGTCGGCATAGTCCCAGACTTAAATGAGGTTCGAGAAACACTCCGGAGTTGTTAAATTTACTTTCAACTCAGGAATCCTGAGGAACCCCAAGACGAAGTTTCAAAAATTGAAAGAAAAGAATTAAACCGGTACCGGAACTGCTTTATTATTTTTTCGGTTATTCTCGAAAGAATGTCCCCCTACCAAACCCGCCTAAAAATCGCCACCGAGCTTTTCAGCGTAGGAAGCGGATCTCAGGGTGCGCACCCTTGCATAGACCGTCCAAGGAATTTGGGGAGTCCCCACCGGAGGGAAGGCTTTTAGCGACGGAGCCATCTCCAGCCTGGGGACTCTTTCCTACAAAACTCATCAATCATCTTCTGGATAAAATCAGGAATTTCGCGAACCTAATGGGTAAATCTAAGCCTGAATCCGCGGGAGCCCGCACCAAGCTTATAAAAATCAAGCGAGCGCCTGATGTCGGCTCAAGAAGCTCGGGAAAACTGAAAGTCAATTCGGGCGACAAGTTCAGCTCCGGTAAAAAACAACTGCAGAGGAAAGTGAACTGCGGAAAAGAAAATTCAGGCAAGTTAAAATCGCCTCGAGGCTTCGGCTGGACCAGATCCAGAGGGTCGCTGCTCAAGCTAATCACGTTATTCTTCCTGTTGGAGATCCTTGGGGGGCTTCTGGCCGCGGCCGCGCCGTTTCAGGTCACCATCAGCGGCGTCAGCGTGACCTTCGAGCGGCGGCTCTCAGGCGAGCAAGGCGGCCAGCGCAAGGCACCGGCACTATCCCCAGTAACGATGGAAATAACTGCAAACGTTTCCGCGCCGGTTGAGAACGCCGTCCTAATCGATTATTTCCCCAAGGAGTGGACCATCGTCGACGCTGGCGGGGGGACCGTCAGCGAGCACGATGAACGATACAGCAAGATAGAGTGGAAGGTCGGCAGGGTCGATAACTCGGTTACAAGATCTTACATTTTTGAATCACCGAAGCCAGCATCGCTGCAGCCGAAAAAGTACCATCTGCGGACCGAGCTGATCTACAGCGGCGGAAGCGCCAGCGGCGAGGATTGGGTGGAAATTTTGATTGAGCAGGCCGTGCACCTCGACGAAAACCGAAACTTCCTCTCCGATATCTCAGCGGCGGTTAAAACCAGAGACGGCGTTTGGTCGGAACCAATCTCCGAGGGTGAATGGGTGCGGGTTACCTTCCAGAAGGAGCTTAACCCCTGGAATGACATCACCGTCTACGTCAGAAACACCCAGGGGCTCAACACTTGGATTGAGGTCTATTATCCCGACAGCTCTGAGAAGATCACACAGTTCCCAGTGATAACCAGTGAGGGCTACTACAAGGTGTATCTGGCCAACATGAACGGCCGCAGCGACACCTTCGATCTGAAAATCTTGAACTCCGACCCGGAAACGGCCTACCTTGAATTTGACCAGATAAAGGACCCCCTTGAAAGCGATGAAAATTTCTTCCCCGTCACCACCGAGACCGTCTATGAGGGGGGGACGAGCAACTTCGCGGCGGCGCAAACCTACAGCGATGGAAATTACGAGAACATCTTTGAGAATAACATTGGGAGCTTTAGATACTACTACCCCTCAGGCTACAACCTCTTGGGCAACACGAAATTCGTCGGCGGTACGGTCGGAAATCTGCAGAGCAACGACAACAGCACCTACATGACCTTCAAAAGCTATCCCTCGGCTTTCTCAGGAGATGTGCAGGTCGCCGAGAGCGAGGCCCAGTCGACAACCACGAGCACCACCTATCAGGACAAGGTAACGCTAACTTGGACGCCTGCGCTCGAGGACAACTACCTCATCATCGCCACAGCGGAAATCAAAAGAATAAGTACAATTGCGGCCCGAACCACCAAAGCGCAACTGACGATCGACGGGACCAGCGTCGCCGAAACATTTGTGGCGGATGATACAGACGCCGACATCTACCGCAGCTTCGTGGCTTTCAAGGTAGCCAATTTGACAGCGGCGTCGCACACGATAGGGATCCAGTACGCCACGACCAATGCTTCAAATACTGCATTCATCAAAAACGCGAGGATAATAGCCATCAGAATCGGCAACAACTTCAAACTCTCGGAGCCGAGTGACGGTACGACGACCTCGACCACTTATACCGACATCGCCACCCTGACCTTTACCCCGGATATCACCGAGAACTGGCTCATCCTGGCCCATGCCGACGTGACGAACTCCGCCGCTGCGAACTACAACGGAGTACTGTTCCTCGTGGACGGCGAAAACCGTGGAGAGTTCTGGAGCCGGCAAGCAAACGCAGGCCACTATCTCAGCGCCGGGTTTCACGATGTGGTCTCCCTCAGCGGTGGATCCAGCCACACGATAAAAATCCAGATGAAAACCAGCGCCGGCACCTTAACCTACAAGAACGTTCACCTTTACGCCATACCGACCGCCGCCGTCTTTCAGGAGGTCTTTGCCGAGAATTCCGACAGCCTGAGCAGCACGACAACGACCGCCCCGGGCACGACCAAGACGACGCTGAGTTTCACGCCGAGCTCGACCGGTGACTACCTGTTCCTCGCCACCGGCCAGATCAACACCTCAAGCACCACCGTTTACGTCGGAGCCAGACTGACCATAAATGGCACGGACTACGGAAACTCGATTGTGGACGTCGCCGCAACCGCCCAGTGGCCCACCTTCACGATATCCAAAAGACTCACCAACCTCTCCGGCGGTCAGACGGCCACCATCTCCTTTTACACCCAGACCGCAGGGACCGCTGTGTACATTAGGAACGCAAGGTTAATTGCACTGCGCCTGCCGTCGGCCAGTGCCTTTACTGAGAACGTCGAGTTCACCGGCACCTCGAACACGGAACAGTGGGACAGCTTGACTTGGACGGTGGACAGCCAGTGGACGGCGGACAGCGTGAACGTGGTCCTCCAGCTCTACAACTATGGCCTTGGGCGATACGCGGAGAGCGGAGAGGACGGGTACCTGAGCTACACCTCAGGCGCGGCAAACACAGACCAGACCCAGACTCAAACCATCACAACAAACCCGACCCAATTCAGGGACGCCTCGGGAAACTGGAAGATCAGGGTGTCTGGTGTTAAGGTGACCAGCACCCGATTTGACCTGAAGTTGGATTGGATCGAATTCAAGCCTCGGTCCCCCGCTTACCGCGAGAACGTCCAGCACAATATCACCGGCATACCGCTCGACAACTACTACGGCTACCGTCTGGAAATCGGATACTACCTAGCGGGCGACACCGAACCCGTGAGCGTCTACCTCTACAACTTTTCGACCGGACAATGGGAAAACATCGGCAATCTGACCTCGGCCACCTATACTGTGTTCACCTACAACGTCGAGGGGACAAACCTGATCGACAACGTAAATGGAGAAGTGAGAGTACGTTACGTGCAGCCCGACAATGATAATCTCAGGACGAGCCTCATGATCGATTACGCAGGTGTCATTGCAAAAGCATACAAATGGAACCTGATCGAGAGCTGGACGGCGACGGTTCGGGCCCCAACCCAGTGGTACCTCATTGAGTCTTGGACGGCAACGGTTCAGGCAACCGCCCAGTGGAAGCTGATCGAGAGCTGGACGGCAGCGATTAGGACTACAGCCGAATGGCGCCTGATCCAATCTTGGACCGCTACCGTCAGAGCTACGATGGTATGGAACCTCGTCGACGCCTGGACTGCTACCGTCAGGGCCACATCTAGCTGGAAACTTCTAGAAACCTGGACCGGAGTGGTCAGGGCGCCTGTTGCCTGGAAACTAGTCGAGGCTTGGAATATCAGCGTCAGGGCTCCGGGAGTGCCAAGTTCCAAAGTCGATGCCCTCACACCATTCTGGATAACCACAAAACCATTTACCATCACAGCAACGGCCTCGGATCCAAGCCCAAGTGGTTACGTGGCCACCGTTCAACTGTGGTACCGATATTCCAAGGACAAGCTGAGCTGGGGTTCCTGGGAGAACTTTGGCGACAACACGGGGCCGAACTCATGGTCCTTCACGGCACCCTCCGGCGACGGTTACTACCAGTTCTACTCGATAGCGGTGGACGAGAAAGGCAACGTGGAACTCGCCCCCGCCACTGCCGATGCCTCCTGCGGAGTCGACACCGTTCCACCGTCGATAGTCGCGGTGGTCATCAACAACAACGCCACAACCACCAACTCAACATCGGTGCTGATTACCATCCTCGCGGTTGACCAGGCCTCAGGAGTGGCGCAGATGCAGTTCAGCAACGACGGCGTGATCTGGACGGCGTGGGAGCCCTTCTCACCGGCCAAACAATACCTACTGCCAACGGGAAGCGGCACGAGGACGGTGTACGTCAGAGTTAGGGACAACGCCGGACTGATTTCCGCGGCCGCCAGCGACTCGATAGAGCTCGTCTCCGTGGAAATTAAAGGCGCCACAGCAAAAATCGCCTCGATACCCGGCGGCATGTTCGCCAAATTCGACTTCACCGAGTTCAAGATATGCGTGACCGACGTGAAGATAATCTTCACGACCAACTTGGAAAACGTGATAGTTACGGTGGAACAAGCTTCGTACCAAGAACTTCAAAAGGAAGGCAAAGTTCCATCCCAACCGCCATCTGGAATAGTCTACCCAGTCTTTATGGAAATAAAGACCAACGCGCCGGACCTTTTCCTGGCCTCGGTGATCATCCGCTTCAGGTTGGAAAAAGCGTGGTTGGAAATAAACGGGGTTGATGAGAAAACCATCTACCTCTACAGATTCTCCGGAGGCTGGCAACGGCTCCCCACCGAATACCTCTACGAGGACAGCACCTGCGTCTACTACGAAGCGATTTCACCCGGCCTATCGGTGTTCGCTGCTGCCGGTGAACGAAAACCGGTAATGCCGATCAAACCGGTCACGCCGGTCGGGGGAATCACGCCAACCCTGCCTTCGGTGCCCTACGAGTTCTTCACCATGCTGGCGATGGCGGGAGGGCTGGCGGCCTTCTCCATCATCTACAGCCTCCTCACGCCCTCGCGGTACTACTTGCTCCTGAAAAGGATCAGGCGGGCGGTTCTCGCTCCGAGGCACCGCGTCATCGGAAAACCGGAGGAGGCACCGGTGCAGGAAAAGTTAGGTCCGAAAGAGCTGGCTGGTCTGGAGAGGCTGAAAGAGATCTCCGAGAAAAAGAGAAAACTGCAAGAAAAGAAAGAAGATTAGGCTGAAAGTTGCCTAGCTCTTGGCAACGTGCTTGATCATAAACTCGCCCAGCCTCCGGAACTCCGCTGCTGCCGGAGACTTGGGATAATACGAAACCACCGGGATCCCGGCCGCGGTGGCCTCCCTGACCTTTACGTCCTCAGGAATAACCGCCACAATGGGCCACCCCAACGCCTTTTTCACGTCCTTGATCGTGAGCTCGAACGGCTCGTTCCTGACCTTGTTCACCACCACCCCCAAAATCGGGATCTTGAGCCTCTCGGCGGCGCGGAACGTCTTGAGGGTGCTGGCCACCGTCGGGATCTCGGGGTTGGTGACGATGATTATCTCGTCGCAGATCTTCATCGCCGCGATCACCTCGGCGCCAATGCCCGGGGCGGAGTCAATGAGTATCAGCCGGTATCTCGACCTGAGCGGCTCCAAAAGTCCCTTGAGGTCAACCAGGTGAACCTCCTCGCCGAAGGCTATCGAACCCAGGATGAGGTCGAGGCCGTGATAATCCATGATGGTCTTCTCGATCGGCATCTCGCCAGCGAGGGCATCGTGAATCGTGACCTTGGGGTCAAGCTCCCCGAAGTGCAGACCCAAGTTAGGGGCGGAGAGGTTGGCGTCAACGGCCAGAACGTTGCCCTTGAAGTTCTCCGCGGCACACAGGGCCAAGTTTGCCACTGTGGTCGTCTTCCCGACGCCACCCTTGCAGGAGAAAACACCGGTGATGATCGCCCGCCTTTCCTTGATTTCAATACCTCGCTCCTTGGCCGGCTTCAGCAAGGAAAGCAACTTTTTACTCTTATCTTTCTCAGCCTTTGGGTCCAACGCCACCCCTTTAAAAAATAACTCTTATTCATTATAAACGCTTATCCAGACCATTTTTTTGTTCACCGGAAACTTGCGACGGGATGAAGGAAAAGGGGAGTTTTTCGGAAAAATGGGAATCAAAACCATCGAATAGGGGCGACAAAATTGCCCATTGGTGCTGAAACCAAGCAGGGTTCAAGAAGATGAAGACCCGCATTACCCTGTCTGCCCGCAATCGCCCCCACTTCTGAGCTTAAAATTCAACCAGGCTCCTTTTCAACGCTAGTCACTGCAAAAATGAACCAAGATCACCTAGCCAGTCAGAGCCCGCTTTTAATGGACCTATCTCGAACCGTTCCGGTAAATTACCCCGATCACCAGCCCATGGATGTTGGCGCGGGGAACCCAGTATTCCTCGGGTGAATTGTCCCCTTTGGTCTTGAACTGGTTCTCCCGGTAATCGCTCCCCACCTCGATTATCCTGTGGACAATGTTGTCAAGATAAGGCCGAGTTGGGTGCTGGTAAATGATGATATCGCCCACCCGGAACTGGAACGTGTTATCGACCTCAACCCAAAGCACCAGATCGCCATCTTTAAGGGTGGGCTCCATACTGGACCCGGAGACAACCGAGTAGTGAATCTTCTTGTCGAGATAGGCCTCGTATCCGCGGAAGATATGCGTCCAGTTCTCCACATCCTCGGGGAGGGTCTGGACCACTGAGTACCTTGACTCGGCCAGACGCCAACCGACTCCCACAACAGCCACCAGGAGAACCAAAACAAAAATCGCGGCTGTTTTTTTGTCGAACAACCTAACACCCTTCGGATAAGTTGTCGTTACTCGGAAAATATAAGCCGTTTGCACCAAACTAAATTGGTTAAAAGATAAAAAAGGGCACGTGCCATTTACGTGCCCCAAATCATATTTATGCCCGCTTGAAGCGGTCCGTCTATTTACCGCGTATCCAGAGATCCACGTGTTGGATGTTGAGGTTGTCGTCTGCCTGGAGCTGGTAGTAACTGCCACTGTTGTCCCAAACCACGTTTACTCGAATCTTGGTTGCGTCCGAGTAGAATATGTACTCATTGGTGTCGTTAGAGTTATCCCACGTAATGCTCCAAGAATTAGAATCCGTAGTCGCACCCAGCGCTACTTTCAGATATGCTTTATCGAGCTTGCCCATGTTGTCTTTGTGGCCGGTGACAGCAACGACTATGGCAAAGGGTGTGTCGTAGGGAATCGTTACGTAGGATCCATTTGACGAGATGACTGCCAGATAGTTGTCCGTTAGTCCACTAAAGTTTTCGTTGTAGTTCTGACCTGCTTTAACGATGTATATGTTTTCAATTCCCGAGTTTTCCGGAGGCGCTGCGAAGACAGTACCGGATCCTGCAGCCAAAGTTATCCTGGCTCCAGCAGAGGGCACGGTAGCCGGCACCTCGGCAGTTGGCCAAAGCGCCCAAGCTGCAGCCGCTGCTGCTAAGACGATGATCGCCGCAATCCAGGGAAGTTTGCTAGACATCGCTTTGCTCACCTCCCTTTTTTCAAACCTTTTTGGTGCCCCCACAGGCATAGAAACGTAATCCAGCCTAGTCTTGCATCGCGGGCATTCCTTTGGATTCGGGACCTTCGGTTCCCACTGATACCCACATCGAGAGCACTTCATGGTTAAAACTATGGAAAAGAGCCGATATAAACCTGTGTAATTTCTACTACTATGATGATGCCTTTTTAATAAGTTACTACCACAATCGAAACCCTGATAACTACTACTATGATTATGAATTCGAAAACCAAGATCGCTTGGGATTATTATAGTTGAATCCCCCAGAAGTCATTGTGATCCCGTGAAGACGATTTTGTTGACCGAAGGAAAAACCAGGTTCGAAACACCGGACCCAGCGAAATTCAGGACAAGCGCAGGTGACTACGCCCCCTCACTCACCAAAGTCTTCTACAACCCGCACATGGAGCTCTGCCGCGACATCTCGATTTCAGTGGCTCAGGTGGCCTCCGATACTTTCAACGGCCTATACCTCTGCGACCCTCTCGCCGGCATCGGCATCAGGGGCCTCCGATACGCCAACGAGGTAACCGGTGTCGCCCGGTGCCTCATCAACGACCGATCAACAGAGGCCTTCGAGCTGATCAAGCGGAACATCGCGCTGAACGGGCTGGACAACTCGGTTGAGGCCAGCTCGGTCGATGCCAACGTCATCCTCCGGGAAAACCGGGGGAAGTTCAATTTTGTTGATCTGGATCCATTCGGCTCGCCGGCGCCATTTCTGGACGCCGCCTGCAGCTCGCTGTCGCGGAGAGGGATGCTGGCGCTGACGGCCACCGACACCGCCCCGCTCTCAGGGACCTACCCCAAAACCTGCCTGCGCCGCTACGGGACCAAGCCGCTGAAGACTGAATCCTGCCACGAAATCGGCATCAGAATACTGATCGGTTTCGCCCAGAGAATCGGGGGGATACACGAGATCGCACTGAGCCCGGTTCTGGCCCACGCCACGCAGCACTACTTCCGGGTTTATCTTCTGGGACAGCGGAGCGCCCAGCGTGCTGATGAGTTGCTCAAGGAAACGGGATACATCTCCTACTGCAACGAGTGTCTGCGCAGGACCACCAGCCCGGGCCTGATCCCGGAGCTGCCAAGGGAATGCGAGTGCGGTGGAAAATTCTCCCACGCCGGCCCCCTCTGGCTCGGAAAATTGACCAACAAGGCATTTACTCAACAAGTCATTCAAGACCTGACGGCGAGGGACTTCAGGTTAAAACATCATGAAATTTCGCTGCTGCTGAGGTGCGCCGAGGAAGCCGATGGACCGCCCACATTCTATGACCTCAATGAAGTTGCCGGGCTGGTTAAGAAATCTCCACCTAAGATGGACCGAGTGATCTCAGCCCTGCGGGAATGCGGCTACTTCGCCTCCCGCACCCACTTTTCCCCCACCGGTTTCAGAACAGATGCACCGATAACAGAGATACTGAAAATAATCAAGGGCGCCTGAACCCCTTCCCGATGACGTAGACTTCCGCGCTGCCCTTTCTCGACGCCGATGGCTTGGATACCTTCACGAACTCAAATCTCTCCCGGATTAGTTGCAAAAGTTCGGGCATCATCGCCCCCTGAAAAACCTTGGCCAGAAATCTGCCCCCGGGCGCCAGCACCCCCTCCGCCAGCCTCAAGGCCGACCTCACCAGCTCCACCGACCGGGCCTGATCCAGATCCCAGACCCCGGAGATAGAAGGTGAAGCATCTGAGACCACGACATCCGCCGGCCGCGGCAGCTTCTCCTTAATCTTTTCCGCCGTCGCCGGATCGGTGATGTCGGCCACGAGGGTCGCCGCATTTTTATGGGGCAGGTCCGCTATCCGCTGCAAGTCGACCCCCAGCACGAAGCCCCCGTCACCCACCTCCTCAAGAGCGACCTGCATCCAGCCGCCGGGAGCCGCCCCGAGGTCAACGACCACGTCACCGCGCCGCAGCAGCTGATAACGGTGGTTCAGCTGTCTCAGCTTGTAGGCGGCTCGGCTCCGGTATTTCTCCCGCTTCGCCATCCGATAGTAGTAATCCCGCCTCCGCTCCAGCTGCCAGCGTCGGCCCATGCCATCCCCTCTCGAAGCTCACCTTGAAAGCATTTTTGAGTTCCTAAAAACTGACCCCTCAGATGTCGCCGGACCTGAAGATCTTCACCCCGGACTCCTTGAAGCCCTCGACCACCGCCCGGCGCAGCTCGTCGAAATCCGGGCTGTAAAAGAGGTGACTCTCGCAGTCGCAGTCGCTCGACCCGAAGCCCTTGACGCCGGGCAACCGCTTCGCCAGCTCGGCGGCCACCGCGCACTCCTTCCGTCCCCGACCGCGCGCGGCCACGACGTCGACGGCGCGGGCGTGGAGCAGGAGATGGTCGATGTGCCAGTGTAACTTCTTCTCGCTCCGCAGGTGGCGGCGCACTCGGGCCGAGATACCACCCAGCGCGGAGCCCACATAGGCGTAATAGCCCCGCTTGAAATCGACCACGCCCAGCTGTCCGATGTTCAGCGACAGATCATAGGGCACGTAGATCAAAAGCGCGTAGATTCCGGGATCCGCCATCGCAACTCTCCCGTCTAGCCCGGCCTCAGCAGGCGCTCCTCGGTGGCGCTCTGTCCCGGAGACTCTTCGACAAGAACCTTGATGCTCCTCACGTTGGGCCGGTCGGAAAGATTCCTGACGATCTCGTCGGCGAGAACCCGGGCAAACTCCTCAACTGTCGTGTTCACCGCGGGAATCCAGACGACATCGGAGCTCGGAAACTCAAACTCCCGGCCATGCACCGCGATGCGCGTGGACTTTCCCTCGGAGACAACCTTTATCGCCGGATTTTGCGACGGCAGCAGCAGGCGATGGTCATAGGCGCTGCAGATCTTCTCCATCATCCGCCTGAGGTCCAGAAAATCAACGACGAGCCCGCGCTCGTCCTCCTCCCCCTCCACGGTGAGCCCCACCCGCCAGTTGTGTCCGTGAAGGAACTCGCACTTTTTGTGCCCGATGATGAAGTGGGCCGCGGAGAAGCCGATTCCCTCGGTCAGCTCTACCCGCATCAGAGAACCCCAATTAACTTGTGCAGCTGGGGTATTATGGCTATCTCCTTCACCCCTGCCCGGGACGCGGCCTGGGAAAGGCGGTACATCTGCGCCATGGTCGGGCTCCGCTTCACCTCCCGGGCGGGCGAGACCGGCTGGAGCACCAGCGGGATATCGCCCAGCTCGGCCAACCTCCGGCACGCCTTCGCAATCGTCCTCTCCGATGTGGCGGGAAGGACCACGATCTTGACGAAGGTCCGCACGCCTTTTTTAAGCGACAGCTCGATGCAGGAGAGCTCCTCCTCCAGCAGCCTAGGCCAGTTTTCAACCGGCACGGCATGGTGCTCGGGCAGCTTGATGTCCAGAGCCGCGATGTCGAGGCTGTCCACGACCTTTTTCATCACCTCGAGGCTGGCTCCGTTCGACTCCAGGTAAGTCGCCAACCCTGCTCGCCGGCAACCTCCAGCGATCTCGATGAGGAACTCGCCCGCCTGTAACGGCTCGCCACCGGTCAACGACACGCTGTGGATGTCCGGGGTCGCCAGGCGCTTGACGTGCTGGAGCACCTGTTCAACGCTCAGGGGATTTTTCACCCGTTTCATCTTCATCGACCCCGGCCTAGTTTCAACCTCACAGCTCGGCGGTGTAAACTTCCTGAAATCCGCGGAGTCGCAGTAGTTACAGTTAAGCGTGCATCCGGCAAAGCGGACGAAAACCTGCCTTCTGCCGACGTAAAGCCCCTCGCCCTGAATCGAGTTGAAGATCTGCCCGACGAAGCCATCGACCATTTTCTCCCCCATCATTTTGATTTCCGGTGAATTAAACATGATACAGTCAAAGACCTTCGCCATGAATCAAAACCTGAGACCTCCACACAAAGCAGACATTTGCTTCTCGTTGTATTTACCGCCCAGCGAGGCCGTTTTACCTCCCAATTAATGCCTAACACAAAATATAATTTGAATTAAGACAACATGGCACGAATTAGGGAAGTAATCGAACTGAACCCGTGGTGGAAGGGGAATTCAAGGTCGACTACAATCCGAAGGAAATTTACGGGCAAATAAAAAAGTTCATGCCGCTGCCCCCGATCTTGGCGCCCACTGGTCTACAAAGAGCGGGAAAGCTACGCTCATGCTCAAAATGGTGGAGGACGCCATCAGTGAGGGTACCGATCCCAAAAAATTCTCTACTTCGAATTCCGGAAAGTGGAATTGCGGGAAATCTGGCAGAATACGAAAACTGGTGGATAGAAACCTGAATGAGGGAAAATTCCTGATATTTCTCGACGAGGTACAGAAGGTCGCCGGTTGGGAGGACAAACTGAAAGCCATCTATGAGAAGCACAAGGGCCATCTCAAGAGATTAATCTCCGGCCCAGAATCATTGTTCATAAGGGAAAGGTCAAAGAAAACACTCGCGGGCAGTCTCTTTGAGTTCAGTGTTGAACCACTCTCCTTTAAGGAATATCTTGCCTTTAGGGGCGTTGATTTCAGACCAGTCATGCTTTATGAAAAGGAATTGTCGCGGTTATTCGATGAGTTCATCCTGACCCAAGGATTTCCCGAACTTGTGGGGATAAATGAAAAAACCGTGCTGCGGAAGTACCTGCGAGAAAGCATCGTGGAGAAGGTCGTCTTCGAAGATCTTGCCCTCCTGTTCGGAATAAGAGATCTCAGTCATGGAATCGCTGCTGAACATCATCATGGAGGAACCGGGGCAACTCATTGAGCTATCCGGTCTCGCCAGTGAGATGAAGACACCAAGACAGACCCTTTTCAACTATCTGAAATACCTTGAGGAGTCCTTTCTTCTGAGAAAACTCTACAACTGCCCCGCCAGTAAAAGAAAAATTAAACGAAAGCTGAAGAAATTTTACCCGACAATAATTTCTACGGACCTGGTCTTCAGCGATGACAGCACTTCAAAATCGACGGCATTTGAAGGAACCATCGCCAACCAATTGAAAGCGGGGTTCTTTTGGTGAGACCCCTACAAGAACGGGGTTGACGTGGTGCTGACCAACGGCAAACCCACACCAATCGAGATAAAGCTCAAGAAGCCGGACTACGGCGGACTATTGACCTTCATGGAAAGGTTCGGAGTCAGAAAGGGAAATATCACCACACATGATGCGGAGGAAACTAATAATGTCGCCAGCAAGACCATTTCTGTGGTTCCGGCGTTCAAATTCATGGCGAGGGAAATTAGGGAGCTTGAAAAAGGAGTGGAGCCGCCGGTGGGAATTGAACCCACGACCTATCGCTTACAAGGCGATCGCTCTGCCGGCTGAGCTACGGCGGCCCCGACAACCTGTAAATCTCCAAGAAAAAATACATTGCTAAAACTTAAGGCAAATTAACGCCCAGACACGCCTCTGAGGATATCCTCGATCGCCGCCCGCTGATCCTGGGCACAGACAATCCCTGAAGCCAGCAGCACTCCCTCAGCCCCCAGCTCCAGAGCTCTCGCCACGTCCTCGCCCTTGGTTATGCCCGCACCGCAAAGTACCTTTACCCCAGAGTTAACTTCCTTCACCGCCCTCACGGATTTAGCCACCACCTCCGGCTTGGCCTTGGAAACCGAAATACCCGTCCCAATCAGCTCTGGAGGCTCAACCGCAATCATCTCCGGACCCAGCCCAGCTATCTCCCGGCTCTCCTCGATGTCGGCGGCGCAGGCGACCGTAGACAACCCGACCTCCCTTGCTCTCTCAATAACTCCAGCAATCCGATCGATGGGGATTTTGTGCTCCGCATGGTTAACCAAAGTGCCCACGGCTCCGGCCGCCCTCACCGACTCGGGGGTTATCCACCCTGTGTTTTTTCCCGGCTTGACCGGATCCACGTGCTGGGCGAGGACCGGCACTTCCACTCTGCAGGCAATCCGGTAGATGTCTACAACCTGCGGCGCCACGGCCACCGCAACCCCGTGTTCCTTCCCGGCCTCGAAAATCAGACGGGCTAGCTTGACGGCGCCTTCCCCGGTGGTCTCAGGATAGGTCTTGAAGTTCACGATGACGATCGGGGTCTCCAGCATCCTCACACTGCGACCTTCTGAAGCAGAGTTAATAAATTTATTTGGAAAAACTCCAATCTACAAAACATGTCCTGGTTGATGATCGCCGTCTTTCTGATGTCCATGGCGATGGGTGGCTCAGCCATCGCCCTCCCGCTTTACGCCAGCAGCCTCGGCGCCAGCTACACCGAAATCGGGATGCTGGGCGTCGCCTACGTGGTCCTCGGGTTGATCTTTTCGCTGCCAGCGGGTCGAGCCAGCGACAACTACAGAAAGAAGAAATTCATCTTCTTCGGCTTCCTCAGCACCGCGATTGTGATGACCCTCTATGCCCTCGCCCCGTCCATCCCCTGGCTGCTGGCGCTCAGGCTCCTCCAAGGCCTAACCGAAACCGTCCTCTGGATAAATGTCCAGGTGGCCATCATCAACAGCTCAAGACCCGAAGCCCGGGGGAGGGCGATGGGGTCCTATGGGAGATGGTGGGGTTTCGGTGTCGCCCTAGGTCCGATAATCGGTGGCTTCTGCTACTCCATTGCGGGAGCCCAGATGACCTTTATCCTCTGGGGGATGGTAGCACTGGCCTCCGCCGCGGTGGCGACCAAGATCCCTGAAATCGAGCCCCAGCCCGCCACGGAGAAACCCAACCTATCCAAAATACTGGCCCTCTGCTTCGCTGGCCTCATATACGTAGGCACGATAGCGATAATCAACACCATCGTCCCCGTCTACGCGACGGCGGCTCTCGGGATGTCGGCATTCGACGTCGGATTACTGATCACTCTTTTTGTCCTGGTCCGGGCCGTGATCTTCACCCCCTTCGGCGCACTCTCTGACAGGGTGGGCCACCGCCCGGCCATCTTAGTGGGGCTGTTCGGTGTCTCCCTCACCTTCTTTCTCCTCTACCTGGCCTCCGACGCCATCCTGCTGACCGTACTTCTAATCCCGCTCGCAGTGGCGGAGGGTCTGTTGTACCCCTCGGTTTTAAGTGCCTTTTCAAAATCCGGCGGCGGGGCGGGCTACCTGATGGGCATCTTCAACCTAGTGACCTCAATCGGCTGGGGGGTTTTCCCGGGCTTGGGCGGCGCCATCGCCGACTCCTTTGGCCCGACCTCAGCATTCCTGATCTCAGGTTTGATAGGCCTAGCCGCGGTGGCAATTCTGTGGAAAAAGCTGCCAAAGGAATGAGAAATTAATTTAGACCAAGCCCTTGAGCTTCCAGAGCAGCTTCGGGTGCGACTTTATCAACACCTTCAGCATGTCGGTCAGGCTGATCCTCTCGAAGTCCACCTTGGACAGCGTCTCCGCCAGCTGGTCGAGGTCCCGATCGCTCAGGCTCAGCAGCACATTCTTTGCCTTCAAATACCTCTCGTGTGACTTGCCCATCTTCTCCCGCCAGCGCCTCTCGTACTCCTTCAGCCTCTTCTCCGAAACGTCATCCTCACTGACCGCACGGGCCACCACCTCGCCGGCAATCTGTCCCGCGCGCATGGCGGAGTCAATGCCTCCACCGGTGAGGGCGTTGACCTGGCGGGCGGCATCACCCACGAGGACTACATTGCCCTTCACCGTCTCTTTAAGCGGTCCGCTGACGGGAATCCCACCCGCGTTTATCTCGACCACCTTGCCCTTCGCCAGCGCTGGATTATGCGCCACAAAATCGCGCAAATAGTCAATCGCCCTGCGCTCGGCGCGGCTGCCCAGCACGCCCAGGCCAACGTTGGCCAAGTGCTCCCCCTTGGGGAAGACCCAGGCATAACCACCCGGAGCTATCTGGCTGCTGAGGTAAAACTCCAGCATCGTCGGCGCCTCAAAATCGACCCCCACCATCTGGAACTGGACGCCGCTCTCAAAATCATCCAGCTTTATCGCCGTGTTCATCCCCGCCCAGCGAGCCACGCGGGAACCAACGCCGTCGGCAGCTATCACCACCTTGGCCTCAACCTCAAGGCCACCCTCGACCCCCCGGGCCCTGACGCCGCGAACCTCGCCGTCCTTCATCATCAACCCGTAGACGTAGGTCCCGACCCTGACGTCGGCGCCGGCCTCAGCGGCCCTGACCGCCAGATATTTGTCAAAGACCTTGCGGTTCAGGATGTAGCCGACCTTGCCCGTCACCCGGCGCTCGGAGATGCGAACGGCGATGCCTGAAGGCGAGACTATTTTCACCGCGTTGGTGGGGTTCACCGCCCAGCTCGGGTCGGGCTTAATCCCCATCTCATTGAGAACATCCTCAGAAAGGGCCTCACCGCACTGGACGGGCACACCGATCTCCCGGCGGCGGTCGAGCATCAGGACGCTGGCCCCGCCCTTCGCTGCCGCGTATGCCGCCACCGACCCCGCCGGACCGGCTCCAACGACGACCACATCATAGCTTTCTCGCAACCTTAATCGCCCCCATGGGACAGACCCGCTCGCAGATGCCGCAATCGGTGCACCTCTCGTTCGGCCCTACGCTGCCGTCGGTGGCCTCGATGGCGTCAAAGGGACAGACGCCCACGCAGCCACCGCAGCGGACACACAGGTTCTGGTCCACCTTCATATTCCAAACTCCGTTAGCTTTCTCTGCGGCTTCGGCGGCCTCCTGTTCACCCCGACACCTATCTCAAGGTGGCCATAGCGCCCGCCTCCGCCCGGAATCACCCTTAATGTTCCTGTCCTGAACGCCTTTATAACTTCTACTATTTCCGGGCTCGTGACCTCCAGGAGCAGCTCGGGAACGGCATCAACCAGCACCGAAATCTCGTCACCGAAGCTCGTCACCAGCTTCTCCCACTCGGCCTTGACGCCGGGAGAGTGAGGGTCCTCTCCGGTGGCCAGCCCGATGACCTCGGCCAGCGGTGCTATCCTCAGGTAACCCGGGCGGTGGAGAGGATGCCTTGGCTCAGGATAGTCCGCGAGCTCGTTCACCCGGTCCATGACTCCCTTCTTGATCCAGCCGCGGCAATCATCGCATCTCCACTTCAACCTGACCGCCTCCTCCATCGTGAACTGCTTGAAGCAGCGGGAACAGGCGGTGACGTGGTACTTGCCCAGGCGGGGGTCAAAGCCGACGTTGAGCAGCACGCGCCTACCATCCTCCCGCCTGATCGCCTTGACAACCTCAGCATAGGTCGGCTCGGCCAGCCCCAGGCGGTTGAACTCCCGACCCAGCTTCTCCGGCCACGGCGAGTGGGCATCGCTGTTGGAGAGAAAGGTGAGGTCAGCGAGCTCGGCAATCCGGTCCGCCATGTCGCTGTCCGCGCTCAGCCCCAGCTCGACAAAGCTGACCGCGCTGAGCCGGTCACCGTAGCAGTCGCGGAGGCTGTCGAACTCCTTGTAAACGCTGGTCCAAGGCGTAAAGGCGTGGGCCGGACCGATCAGGCAGTCCTGCGCGACCACAACCTCGGCAAGCTCCTGGCCGCTCAGCTCGACGCGGGGCCGGCCATCGCTACCGATGTCCTGGGAATGCTTGGCCAGCTCCTCGCGAACGCTCTCGGCCGTGGCGAATGAGGGCAAGATGATGAGGTGGTGCACCCGGTTCCTGTCCTCGACCTCGACCGTCAGGATAAACCTCGTCCCATGGCGCCGGTGCTCAAAAGTCCCCTCGGCCACCTCGACCAGCTCCTCCTTCAGGCTGCGAAACCAAGAGGGGTGAAAGACGTCACCGGTTCCGACGAAGGTCAGCCCCTTGAGCCTGGCCTGCGCCGCTATCGTCTCCACGTCCATCTGACTGGAGGTGGCGCCGGAATATTTCGAGTGGATGTGAAAATCCGCGGCATAGCTCCTGAGTTCAGCCAAGCCATCACCTCGCTGCTCCCGGGTCTAAAAACAAAAAGAACGAACGCGGGGCAAAGGGATCAACCGATGTACCAGGACTCTTCCTCCTCACGTTTCTTCATCATCTCCTCGCGGCTCATGAGCTCCCGCTGGACCCGCTCGATCATCTGCTCCGTCTCCCTCGCCCGCTGCTGCAGGTTCTCCAGGCTGATGTTAAGCCCCAGCACCTTCAGCACCACCTGGAGGACCGCCTGCGCCGCGCGGTGGTCCACGAGCATACCGTGCGTCTCCCCCAAGAGGCTGATACCCGGCATCCGGCGCAGCTTTCCCAGCCCGACGAGCAGCCCCACCGCCCCGACGATCGGGCCACTCCGCTTCTCTATGGAAACGCCGAGGGGGCCGAGATCCCGGAGCATCTCAAGATCACCGATGGCCACCACCTTGGGCTGCGCCCTTGAGAACTTCCCGGTCGCGAATCCGCCTAGCGTGAACATCTGTCTGACTCCCAGATCCTCAGCAAAGTCCAGCACCTTCTCCACAATCTCATAATGCCCCTCCGGGGTCACCGACTGCGCGTCGCCGGTCCAGATCACCAGGCTCCTCCCATCCACCCTGGCCCAGTAAAATTCATTTCTGGGGAGCCGGATCAGACCGCCTTCCTCGACCACGGCTTGGTGCGGAAAATGCGGCGAGTAAAGCTCGGCGAACTTCTTGGCCTTAATCTCAGCCACCAAATGCTCCGCCGCCAGCTTCCCCACATAACCCATCCCTGGAAGTCCGCCGATCAACACTGGCTGAGCCAGCCGCGGCCTGCTCAGGACCTCAATCACCGTCTCCTTCACGGAACCCCCGCCTGCTTCTTCAATAACCTCCGGTACTTACCGTAGGGATCCTGAGGTGAAAACCTAGGTGGGTGGGGTGAGACCGTCTGCCCGCCGCAGCTGGGACAGATGTCCTTCAGGGTGTAGATTCCACATGACTTGCACTTTTTCATCCTCATTCAACCCGCCCTCTGGAACTCCCCCTTGCCACCGGCCTTGGTCACTGCCTCGATCATCAGCTCAACGGCCCGCTGCATCGCATTTTCGGCGGCCTTGTAGGAAGGAGCCGTCACCTCAATCCGATACCTGGGCGCGCCGACGTAGTAGATTTCCACGTTAACATCCTCATCCCTAACGGCATCTCGGGCGGTTATCATCGCCGATTTTATTATCTCCACGCCGTTGGGGGCTGTGGAACTCAGGATCACGTTCCCGGCAACCTTGTATGATGGGGCCTGAATCGAGTCCTTGGCGAGTTCGGTGATGACCTTCGCCCAGCTCTCATCAATGATTCCAGAGAAGCTGTTGCTGTCCCTGACCGCCGCCTCCATTGCGGAATACAGATCTCCAAACTTTTCCTGCAGTTTAAACCCGACCTCCTCGTAGGCCTGGTCCAACGTCTTGCCCAGCTTGCTCGCGGCCAGCTCCAGCAGCTTCTCGGCCCTCTGGTTGAGCTTCACCCGCTGCGCCTTCCACCTGCGCTCGCCGTCCTTGACCCGCCGGATGGAGAGGTCGATATGCTGCCTCACCGGATCGACCGCGAGGACCTTGCAGACCACCTTTTGATTCTCGCGAACGTGGTCCCGGATGTTCTTGATCCAGCCTGAGGCGACCTCGGAGATATGGACCATCCCCTCCTTGCCACCGTACTCGTCCAGAGTCACGAAGGCCCCCTGCGGGAAGACCTTCTTCACCGTGCACATGACCAGCTCCTCCACCGAGGGCCATTCAGACCGGTACCTGACCATAATCAGACCCTACTCCACGGCACCTACGACCGTCGCCTTGATCTCGGCCTTTCCGCCCCGGGGGACCGCAAGAGTGTTGCTGCAGACGTGGCACCTGACGGTGGTGCTGGCGTGGCTGAAGATCACCTGCTCATTGCCGCATTCATTGCAGCGGACCGCTAAGAACTTGGAGCGTCTTTTTTCGGCCAAGCTATCCCTCCTCAAACTTCACCCCTTTGCTCCGGAAGCCCTTGTAGGGGTGCGATTTCTTGCATTCGGTGCACTTCAGCATCAAGACCACCTTTTTGGAAGTCTTGGAGAACTTCTTCTGCTCGGAACGGGGCTGGCTGCCATAGCCCGCGGTCACCCGGGCGAACTGGCGCTGCCCCCAGCTCAGCTTCCTCGCCGCTCGTTTCTTCAGCTGGCTGACGTTGTGCTCGGTGTGCTTTTTACAAGAAGGACAGTAAGTCCTGATTTTCTTGGGTATTATCATCTCTTTTCCCCCGCAAACATCCGCACTTCTTCCCAAAAAGGATATCGGCGCTAAGCTTTTACCGTTATCCTCCTCGCTAGGCCGTGTTTAACCATGATCTCTGCATTCAGCGCCGGCAGGCTGGCGATCTCCCCTTTGGTGAAGGGCCCGTATGTTCTCAGGTCAGCGCCCACAATCCTTTCCCGGAAGTCAGCCAGCAAGATGCAAAGCGTGTTCGTGATCCGCTGCGGCGCGGTGACCTCAACCTTGCCGGAGATGGCAGGCTGAACCATCTCGGCGTAAAGCCTCTCCAGTGTCCGCCTGATCTCACCGAAGGCATCGCGCTCGCGCTCGATCAGCGGTGCGGGTGCCTCGCCGCGAGCGATGGCCGCCATGGCCTTGACCAAGCGGGTGAAGTGAATCTCCTCGACCATGAAAACGACGCTGCGCAGCTCCCCGCGAAGCAGCTCCTTTCTCACGGCGTCCGCGCGGCTGAGCTCGGCGTTCAGGCTGGAGATGTGCCTGCCAACGCTCTGGTAAAAGTCGTCGGAGATCTCCGCCAGCTCGCGCGAGGACTTCTCCTCCCGGTAAGCCTTCACCAGCTCTTCCAAGGAGAAGTTGATCATCCGGATGCCTCCCTCAGAAACTTAGGGACCGCCTCCTCCAGCCGGAACCGATCAATGTCCCGAACCACCATGCACTTCATGCTCACCCCTGAGTGCAGGCTCGAGGGCAGCCGTAGGATTCTCTTGGTGTCAATCGTGACCTTTCCGTCGGTGAAACTAGAGTTCAGCTTGGTCAGAAATTCCAGAAGATTCCGAAGGGTCTTGGGGCCGAGCCCCTCAAAGCTGGAGAGTTCATCCAGCCTGCCTCTCCTGATCATCGCGAGGGCGCGATCCTTCTCCAGGATGAGCCGCTGGGCAAGCGATTTTTTCACCCCCTTCACCTGGAGGAGGTCCTCCAGTTTCAGGGAGCTGAAGGTCCTCTCCAGCCTCTCGCGAAAGACCTTAGAGTAGCCCAGCGCCATGGTGAAGTCGGACGGGAGCACCCCTCCCGTCACGTAGTCCACAATCTGCGCCCGCTCATTTCCCTCCAGCGGCATCACCGACTCATCGTTGACCCGAACGTGGAAGCCCCGCCCCGAATACACGAAATTTATCTTCCGTAGCCCCAGGTCCCCTGCCAGGACCGCGGCAAACTGCTTGGCCACCTGCCTCGCTTCATCTAGGCACCTCTCGCAGACGCTGCCCGGCGGACACCCGCAGGGTTTGATCGGCAGGTCCTTGGCGTCGATGTCCAGCGCCAGCTCGGCCCCCAGCCAGCCCTCTCGTGCCGAGGGCCTCCCATAGAGCGCCACGCTGGCGTATGCGGAGTAGGGCGCCCGGCTCCTCAGGAAATCGCCCAGCTGGTCGACCGTTAAAAACTGGTTGTAGCGGTTGTTGGGCCCTCGGCCGTCCAAGTCGAAACCGAACTCCCTCATCGAAATGGTGTGGAGGATGAAATCAGGCACCTCCCGCCTGTCCCACTCCTCCTGGTAAAACCTCCGCCGCTCCTCAGGAGTTGCCTCGCGCATCATCATCCCGGACACCTCATCCCCCTCTCGACCCCTCATACTTCTTCCTAAAGTAGTAGGTCAGCGGGTTCTTCACCTTGCGGCAGAACTCGTCGGGCCGGCAGAGGGAGGGCGCCGACATCTGGATCTTGGAACAGTTGGGCGGCCGGTACCACTTCGACCTCCCCGAGTCAGCTAGGGTGGGCTCGGTCGTCATCCCGAACCCCATGTGGTAGAAAATGCCCGCCCTTTCCTGCGGCTGATCCTTGAAGAGGGGAGGGTTGCACCTCTCCGCCGCCTCAATCAGAAGCGGGGCGATCTCGTCACGGACAACGGAAATATCCTTGATGAAATCCGCCATCCGCGTGGCCACCTTACCCGATGGCGCCACCCGGGCATAGGAAAGAAAAGGCGTCAGCATCATCATGATGGCGTAGTTCCTCAGTCCGGACCCGACGCCGTTCAGCGCCAGCTTCATGCAGGGAGGGAAGAACTCGGGCTGAAGCCTGCCCGCGGGCCCCCGGGTGAACCCCTCGCGGAGAACCACCTCCCGGGGCACCAGCGCGGAGATCCGCTCACCCACGCGGGCGAGAACTCCCGACGGCTGTGCCCCCGACTCGAGGATTCTCTCATAGACCGATTGCACGTATTCCTCCAGCCTCACGCTGATGAAGTTGGCGTAGAGGTCCCACAGATCCCGGGGGGTGATCACCGCCCAGCCGCCAACTAGATAGAGCTTGGTCAACTCCTTCCGCCGGTGCCGGAGCAGCGGGGCGAGGTCGGTCCACCTCACCGCATATCTCGGCAGATACTGGGGGAGAATTCTGTCATCGACCGTCTCCAGTCCATCCTCCGCCAGTCTCAGGTCACGAATTTTGTAGAAATCTTCGCGGGGTACGGTGAAATCACCCGCCCTGATGTTTTCCCCCACCTCGAGATCCACCAAGTTTATCGAGCGCTTGACGGCCTTCAGGCAGGGGTCCACCTGGCCCCTCTTGAAGAGATCGTACATCCGGTATCTGAGCGTATTCTGGGTCGCCTCGCTAATCAGGCGGACCTCGGGCGAGCCAGGAAAGGAAACCGCGGCCACCGCCTGACACATGAGGTAAAAGGAGAGGACCTCCGCCCGGATGCTGTCCAGTTTCGGCTCGACCAGCATCTCCTTGGTCGTCCACTTCACCCGCCTGACGGCCCTTTCCGCTATCTCCGGCGGCAGCGCCTCCAGCGGCGGTGATGTCTCCACGATCCGCTTAGCCTCTTCCGCAAATGGATCCAGCACGGCCAAATATTCCGGAGCGATCAAGTCCAGCCCCAACAACCAGCTTTGAGGCTAACTTCAGCATCCTCGGATTTAACTTTTCAGGTTCATTCGGCCTCAACGCGTGGGGCCAGCAAAAACCTGAGCTTCCCCACGCCGGCGGCTATGGGGTAGTCAAGCTGAATCGGCAGGTTGGTCCCCAGGCTGATCTTGATGACCTCGGCGGAACCGGCTGCCTTGGTCATGTCGGTGAGGTATTTTATGCTGAACATGGCCCTGGCCCGCTCCTTGACGCTGAGCTTGAGCAGCCCCTTGTCGCCCTTGCCGAGCTTGAGCTCAGTTGACCCCCGGTCCCCCTCGGCGGTGATAAAGAATCCTTCCTCGTTTATCTCAAACCTCACGTTGTCGCTGATCAGCTCGGCGTCCTTGAGCCCATCCTGGATAATCCCGGCGAGGATCTCGGCCGAGGCGGTGAACGGTATTTTCGGCTCCTGCAGCTCGGCCTCCCGGACGTCGATGAGCGGCAGGCTCAGCCGCCTGGTCGAGGCACCCCTGAAGGCGACGGCCAGACGGTTCGTCTTCTCATCCAGTTCTAGGACCAGCTCGTCGTCCGCCTTGGCCCGGGAAAGTATCTTGTCCATCTCGGTCAGATTTATCCCCAGCGTCACCGGCTGCTTGACCGCATACTCGGAAAAGGCAGCGGCGGGCAGCTCAAAATCAACCAGCGCCACATGGGAGGGGTCCATCGCCTTCATCCTGACGCCATCGGGGGCAAACTTGAAAGCCGCCTCCTCGATCAGGTTAACCATGGCCCCAACACAGGTCTTCCAGACCTTGGGATCGGACATCTTAGCGCTGACCATGCACTACCTCCCCAGCTCACGTTCCAGCCTTTCCGCCTCCTGTCTAACTTCTCTGTAAAGATTTAAATCCAGTTTGTCCACCCTTTGAACGATGTCCGCGTGCAGCTCCTTGGCTCCGGAGACCAGCAGCGGCGAGCCGAAGACCCTGACCTTGGCGCCGATCTCGATGCCACTGGCAACGGCGGGATCGTCAAAGATCACCGTGAGAAGTCCGGAACCGTCATCCAGGGTGAACTCCGAATCCCTCTTGTCCACCACCAGCCCGACGACCCTAACCCTCTCATCACCTATCCTGATATCAGAGATCTTCCTCGGCCTGGCGGGCATCCTCCGCTGGTGAATCTCTTCCATACTAAACCACTAGGCGTATTCCCTCCACACTTTTCCACACTTCGTACAACGGTAAAAGCGTGTCGTCGGTTCATCCGCGGAACGCGTCTGCCTCATCCACCAGTAGGCACGGTCGTTCCCGCAGCCGGGACAACGGACCTTGGCCGTGGGCAGGCCCGTCTTGGCCTCCTCCTCCACGACCACGACGTCTTCTGATGCCGCGGTTTTTTTGACCACGGAATAACCCTCAACCTTCTCCTCCCTGACAACGTGGCCGCAGGAACTGCAGACCAAGACCACCTGCTCCTTCTCCTTCTTGGGCAGCAGCAGCCGTCCGCATTTGGGACAAAATTGCATAGAGCTCACTTGAACCCAGCGTCTTTTAAAATTTGCGCATGGTCGAACGCCAGCTCCTCCCAGGGGATTTTCCTGAAGACGCCAACATCCTTAGCATCGCTGCCCGACCTGAGCCTCCCTCCCGCCCTCTTGGCCAGAAAACAGATGCTCACCGTGTGGCCGCGGGGGTCCCGGTCGGGGTCCGAGTAAACGCCGAGCAGCCGCAGTAATTTCACCCGAAGCCCAGTCTCCTCCCAGGCCTCCCTCACCGCAGCCGCCTCGACCCTTTCCCCGTACTCCACAAAGCCTCCGGGGAGGGCCCATTTATCCTTAAAAGGTTCGTTTTTTCTCCTCACCAAGACAACGCCACCCCGGAACTTTATCACCACATCCACGGTCAAGGCCGGACCCGTCATCTTCTCACTGCCCCTGGAACCATAACGAGATGTAGCCCAGCTTGGGGATAACGAAGATCACCTTGCCCAAGATTTGCTCAGGGCGGTTGGCCACCTCAACGGGCAAGGGCCGGCTGTTGGCATCACCCTTGGTCGTGAACCTAGGCGATCCGTTTTCATACCAGATCTCAACGACCCGATGCACCAGCGGTATCACACCACTGCCCTGATCCAGGACGACGACATCGCCCACCTTTATTTCCGAGAAGGAGCTGACGCCCTGGATGATCAACAGGTCCCCCCGCTCAAAGCCGCCTTGAATCGGAAACTGAGAGGTATCAATGCCCCGCTCGAGGTAGTACTGGCGCCAGGAATAGTCGTCCTCATGCTTCATGCTCTGGGAGGTAACCCCCCTCCAGAAAGAATCCGTTCGGAAGATTAGGATCATGGCCCCGGTGAAGGCAAAATAAAGGATGCCCAGCATCAGCAGGAACTCAACGGTCCCATTAACCGCGGGGCGCCTCAAAAAATTCCGCAACGAGGATTTGGCCCTCTTGAAAAAGCGACGTGTTTTCCTAGACCCGGCCATAGCTCTCACCGCGAACGATTGCCGTGGCTATGAGGTGAGCCACCCGTAGCGGTTCCGGAACCAGGCTGCGGGTCGAGCTCAACCTCACGATCCTTTCGGCATCCTCCCGCTTAATCCCAACCGGTTGTATGTATATCGACCTGCCTTGGCTCTTCGTCGCCACCGGATAAATCCTGCCCGTCGCCTTGATGATCCTCCACCTCTCCCTCCACCGCGGAAGATGCCTCAACGCCTTGCGGATATCCGCCATCACCGGGACTTCCCGGGAGATTACCACCACGGGCAAACTGGTTTTCCTGAAGACCCGCCTCACGTCCAGCACGTTGAACCCAGCAAAGGTTACGCCGTCGACCATCAGGACCCTGAGCTGGCCCAGATGGCGGCTGCGAACCAGCATCTCAATCAAACGGTCGGTGACATCCATCCCGTCTTTCTCGATCTCGGTGACCATAACGCCGTCGAGCCAGCGCCCTCCCCGGAAGACGACGCCCACCAGCGGGACCTTGCCCTGGTGGTCCGCCTCAAAAGGTCCGTCGTCAACGCCCAATATCCTGATCTCCGGCTTTATCTGCCAAAATTTAACCGTGCGCAAAGCCAGCCCTAAGGAAACATCGGCATTATTTCTTAAGCTCTTTCTGGAGCTGCTTCTTCAGATCCTCCAGCTGCTCGACTAAACGATCTGCCGCCCCCATCAGCACCTTCTCGGGCGATCTACCACCCTTGACCTTGAGGTAAAACTTGGGCGGTTCGGTCAGGGGGTGCTCGATCGTGTAGACCGCGGAAACCACGTCGTCGTCCTTCATCAGCTCCGCCCGCAGCAGGTTGCAAAAGGTGTGATCCTCGCCGATTATCTTTATCAGGATGCTGTCCTCCCCCTTCTCGACCAACTCAAGCTCCATCCGCACACCCAGACTACCTGTAATCCCTTTTATTTAGCCTTTGTGAAATCTTTAATTTTTTCCTTCAGCTCCTTGATCTCCTCGCCGGTCCCGTGGAGGACGATCCTGACCATCCCGGGCCGAGAAACCGCCTCCAGGTCAGCCGCCAGCGTCCCGAGCTTCTTCATGAGGTCCAGCATCTCAGCCGTGTCCTTGACGGGCACGTTAAGAACCCGCTTCGTCCTCGCCATCACAGCACTCCTTTACGGTAGTCGTTGGCCATTTTTCTGGTCTCAACGTTGCCGCAGGACTCACACACCAGTTTCTTGCCCTGGCGGGTCAGTGGAGTCCGGCATCTCGAGCAGAAGGCAACGATGACGCCGAGGTCCTCGCCGACCGTGGACAGCTGCACGGGTTCCCGGTTGGCATTGATGACCTTGGCCCGCACGATGTCGCCGACCCGAAACTCCCGGCTCAGGTCCTTGACGTAACCGGTATCCGTCTGTGAAATGTGAATCGATCCCACATTTGGGGGCGGCAGGGCTCGATCCTCCCTGCCCCGCAGACGACTGATGACCACGGTGGCGTTCTGGTCCCTGACTTCATCAATTCTGCCCACGATGATGTCGCCTCTCTTCAAGGTAGGCACTCCGGCCGTCTTCGAGAACACGGAGATGTGCTTCGTCCTCGCGTCAACCAAGACCACGCCCGTGTTGGCGGCATATATCTTACCGTTCTCCTCATAAGCGCCGTTTCCGGGGACGAACTCCTCTGCCGTAGCCAAGAGGTCTCCCGGAACGACAAAGTCTCCAGTGCTTACTTCAGGCATGATATCCCACCAACAATATATTGCTCCCCTTAAACGATTTATCCTCTGTCCTCCAAGGACACCTCATCCAACTGATAGGGCTCGATTGGTGCCTTGCCCAGCATGACCAAAACCTCAAACGGTGTCAACACCGGTCGCTCAAAGCGCTCCGCATCGTCTATCGGGATGCGCGGACAGGCGACGCAGACCAAGGCGTCGAAGTTAAAGTTTTCCACGGCTTCCGGGGAGACATCGTCGACCGCCAAGAGGTGGGCCTGCCTCCCCTCCTGTCTCAGCAGTTTAACGATGTTTCTGCCGAGATTGAAACGGGATTGGCCTTTCTTGGTGCTCACGATGACGCCGAAACTTTTACCCAGAGCCGCCCGGGCCACCACAGCCTTTCTCCATTTGAGGAACTCCTCCTGCCGCGGCGAAAAAACCTTGAAGCCTCCTGAAACCGGATTGACCGCGACAACTTTCTTACCCGTAGCTAGGGCCACGCCCAGCGGATGAAAATCACCGGTGCCGATGTAAACGAAGCCATCGACCACCGGGGCCAGGGCCTTGGCACAGCCCACATCACAGCCCAGAATCTGGCCGCGGTATCTTGTCCTGGATGACGGCCCGCCCAGCACCACCTCAATCCCCTGAGCACTGAGAAACCTGACCACCTCCTCTAGCTGCCCCACATGCTGCACCGTGGCAACCAAGCCGGCCCGCTTGAAATCAAGCGCGGGAAGGGCCTGCCTGAGGGAGTCAACCAAGTCAACTTTGATTCGGGCTTCCACGAAAAGAGTGGGCAGCGCTGACCCGAGCCCCATGTCGGCATGTCCATAGTGGACCAGCACCTCGCAGCCCAGTTTTCTGGCAGTATCATCCGCCAGATCACAGGCGCCATAGCAGGTGCCAGCTAAAACCACCATTTCTACGCCGAGCTCGTCAAAGGGCCTTCTAATCCCAGGCAAAAAACGGGCGAGACCTGCCGGTAGCTGCACAGCCGCTCTTTTGGCCCCGGTTCTCCGCAAAAATTCCCGGACCCGCTCTTCCTCAAAATCGTACATCCCAAACGCCAAAAATTTCTCTTACAAGAAAACAATGTTCGTGACGCTTAAAAAGGAAATTGGAACTCAGGTGGTGGCGACGGCAAGTGTTTTAAAGGGAGAATGAGGTTCTATTTCAATCGAAAAAACTGGGTTAAAAACATGCCCCGGTCACTAGGTAGTTGGTTAAGCGACATAATTTCTCCCCGGCAGGTCAACGAGCTGACCACTTTCCAGGAAATCAAGGTCGTCAGGGGGAGCTCGCTCTGTTTGCTTTGCAAGGGAGGCCGAAGGCTCTGCGGAAAAATTAGCTGCCCGATAATCGCCAAGGCCCAGTCCTTGGCAAAAACCACTCTGCGCATCACCTCTCCGCACATCCAGGGATCCACCCCGCCAGGAGTCTTCGTCGGGCGCCTCGGCTACCCCAAGGTCTTCATCGGGCCGATGGTGCCGCCGTTTACGGGGGACACCGAGATACTGGACACGCCGGAGCTCTGGATGGGAAAAGGGATTCAGGAAATAATCGACTACCGGTTCTCACTGATCCGGGGCAAGGCGGTGGCCCACATCAGCGAGGCAAGTACCGGCACGCGGCTTCTGGACTCGCTTCAGGAGCTGGCGCTGGGAAGAAGCCCCGTGGAAGCAGAGGTGGTCCTAGCAAAGATCCCACAGGGGGTGCTCACGCTCGGAAGCGACATTCAACCCTTTGGTCCTTCCGCCCCGCTCAGATCCTTCAACGCCTCCAACGTCTCGGTCGATCGCCGGCTGGAGCGGGCCTTTTACGACCGGGACCTCAGGGCCAGCGAGGCGGTGGTGGAACTCTACGACAACGGGGTTTACGTCACCAGAATCCAGCGGGCGTTCAGCCTCGGGATGTTCGGCTTAGGGAAAAACAGGAAACTCGTGCCCACGCGCTGGAGCATCACCGCTGTGGACTCAATCGTCTCCCAAGAGCTCATCAACCGGATAAAGGAGAACGACACCATCGATGAGTATCGGGTCTACTCATTCAGCTATCTGGACAGCCGCTACGTCGCCATTCTGATGCCGGAGAAATGGAGCTTTGAGTGGATCGAGGCCTGGTTCCCTGGGACGACCTGGAATCCGGACCGGGGCAGTCCCGAACCGGCGATGATGGGTGATTTTGAGAGCTATTGGGGCCGAAACATCTACCCGGATGTCGGCGGCTGCTACTACTCCTGCAGGCTTGCGGTTGCGGAGAAGCTGTGCCAAGAAAAGAGACAGGCGGCGGCGCTGGTGCTCAGGGAGATCCATCCGGGCTACATCCTGCCGGTGGGCGTCTGGAACGTGAGGGAGTCGATCAGGCAAATGCTGAAGGGCGAGCCCGAGAAGTTCGACAACTTCACCGCGGCACTGAACAGCGCCATGGCCAAGCTCACTATCCCGCTAAAGAACTGGATCCGGAACAGTCAGCTCCTGAGGCAATCCTTATATCAGAAAAAAATAACGGAGTTCGTTTGATGAGTGTGGAATACATCTTCACCAGCTGCCTAACTGCGCTCTCACCCAGCAGGCTGCCCGGGCTCAACTACTCCCTGAACCCCTACACGGGATGCGAGCACGGCTGCGCCTATTGCTACAGCCCCTCGGTGTTTAAGGACCAGTCAATTGCTGAAAGCTGGGGAAAGGTCGTCAGGATAAAAAGGAACATTGTGGAAACGCTGATGCAGGAGGTGCACCGCAAAGATCGCGGCGTGGTCGGGCTGAGCACGGTGACCGACCCCTACCAACCCGTCGAGAAGAACCTAGAGCTGACTAGAAAATGCATCGAGGTTCTGCTAGAGCACGATTTTCCAGTATCGATCCAGACCAAATCGGACCTAGTCCTGCGCGACTCCGATTTAATTGTGCCAAAGAAATTCGACGTCGGCGTGACCATCACCACGATAGATCCAGAACTGGCGCGTCTGCTGGAGCCCAAGGCCTCACCGCCCGACGCGCGCGCTCAGGTGCTGGAGGAGTTCTCTGGCCGCGGAGTTGACACCTGGATATTTCTGGGTCCGATAATTCCTGAAATAAACGATGATGAAGAAAATCTCAGAAAAATCGTTGAAATCGCAGCAAAAACCAAAAGCAAAGTACTATACGATAAGCTCAACCTGAAGCCGTGGGTGATGGAACGGCTGGAGCCGGTTCTGGAAAGCCTGAAACCGGGGCTGGCTGGGAGGATACCGCCAACAATCTCTCATGGGCACGATTATCAAAAAATAATCTCTTCAAAAATAATCCCTCTTTGTCGGGAACTGGGGATAAAGTGCGAAGCGGCTTTTGCCAGTGGAGCCGCCGGTGGGGATTGAACCCACGACCTATCGCTTACGAGGCGATCGCTCTACCGGCTGAGCTACGGCGGCTCAAATATGTCTTTCTTCACCAACAAAAAACTGTTTTGCCGAGTGAAATTGCCTAGTTGCCTCGCTTATTAAAAAAATTACGCCAAACGCTTAATAGAAACCAGAGAAAAATCTTAACGGTGAAATGAATATGGAGAACGACCTGCGCATCTCGCAGCTGGAGGAGAAGCTGAATTTTCTTCGCGCCAAAATTTCTGAGCTTGAGCGCAGGATAACCATCCTGGAGCGCAATCTAACGCCGCCGAAGCCATTGGCGCCGAAGACGCCGCATTCAACGACCGACTCCGCCCAGAAAAAGACGGATTTGGACCACAAGTATCTCAGCCGGGCCATCGATCTGGCCAAGCGCGACTATGACCGGAAATACAAATAGATAACGCTCCGGTGGGGAGATGCGCGAAGAATACTGGTATTACTCCTTTTGGCTCGTCGTCGTCGGCAGTTGGATAGTTGGCTTCGCCTATGGAAAGTGGTTGGGTGGTTACGGTGGACTTTTCTCGGAGCTCGGGCGGGCCATCAGCGTGCCGCTGCCTGGCCGGCTGGAACTCTGGCAGCCCATTTTATACTTCACCCTCACCCCGGTTGCCGCCTTCGTGCTATCCCAGCTCTTCTTCGGGGCTGGGGCCGCGTTCTTTCTCTTCGCACGGGGTGTTTACGACAGCGGTTTGATCACAATCCTAGAGACCGCCATTTCAAACTGGAGGTTGACCTCGATCACATCGGCGGAGCTTTGGTCGTTCTTCTTCATCATGATAATCTTAGTCGTGAATCTGCCACTCTCCTTGTGGGCCGCACAGCTGGGCACACAGCGGTCCGTCCGGATGCTCTATCGCCTGCGGGGAAGGCCGACGAAGCCGGCGGCGGGCCCAGAACTGATCTCAAGCCTCATCATCATCGTGACGCTGTCCTTGGTCGCCGGATTAACCGCCACCTTCGCGATCTCCAGCGCGTAAGACTTAAAAACGTTCGGCCGTAAACTTGATGTATGAAAACCACCATCAGTGTTATAAAAGCCGACGTAGGCAGCATTCCCGGTCACGTAAAAGTTCCCGACGAGCTTTTGGAAATTGCAGAAAAATCCTTAAAGGCGGCCCAGCAGAAGGGCGTCATCAAAAGCTATCATGTCACCAACTGCGGGGATGACCTAGAGCTTATCATGTCCCACGACAAGGGAGAGGACAACCCTAAGATTCACGGACTGGCTTGGGAAACTTTTAAGAAAGCTGCGGCGCTGGCGAAAAAGCGCAAATACTACGGTGCGGGTCAGGACCTGCTGGTCGAGGCCTTCTCCGGAAACGTGAGGGGCATGGGGCCGGGGGTGGCTGAATTCGAAATCGAGGAGCGCCCCAGCGAGCCCATCATTGTCCTTATGTGCGACAAGACCTCGCCCTCGGCCTTCAACCTTCCCTTCTACAAGATCTTCGCCGATCCCTTCAACACCGCCGGGCTGGTAATAGACTCAAAGATACACGAGGGCTTTAGGTTTGAGGTGCACAATATCAAGGAAGGTGAACGGATCTTCCTCAACTGCCCCGAGGAACTCTACGATCTGCTCTCTCTGATCGGCCTCTCCAGCCGCTATGTGATCAAAAGGATATTCAGGAAAGACGGGGCAGTGGCCGCCGTGGCCAGCACAGAACGGCTCTCATTCATCGCAGGAAAATACGTGGGCAAGGACGATCCCGTCGCGATTGCCCGGGCGCAGTCCGGATTCCCCGCCGTGGGGGAAATTCTGGAAGCGTTTGCCTTTCCGCAGCTCGTGCCCGGGTGGATGCGCGGGTCCCACCGCGGCCCCCTGATGCCGGTCTCCCGCGAAGAGGCGCGGCCCACACGCTTTGATGGTCCACCGCGTGTAATGGCCTACGGCTTCCAAGTTTGCGAGGGAGAACTGATTGGTCCGGTTGACCTCTTCGGCGACCCCTCCTTCGACCTAGCTCGAAAACGGGCCATCGAGGTAAGCGAGTACATGCGCCGGCACGGGCCATTCGAGCCCCACCTTCTCTCCCTGGAAGAACTGGAGTACACCACGCTACCTGACGTGATTGAAAAGCTGAAGAAGCGCTTTGAACCCATCAAAAAGTGACCGACCAAACTAAGTAGCCTGTCAGTGCTAATCCTCTACCGGAGCGTATTTTTCGGCCAGCTTCACCCAGTCAATCTTGAAAATTACCAGGATAATCAGGATCAAGAGGACGGATACCAAAACCGTGATCAGCAGGTCTCCAGACAACTCCCCCACTGCCTTGCCCACAACTCCAATGATAAACACCATGGTGAACTTGCCGGCGACACACGCGGCCAAGGTCTTCCACGGGCTGTATCGCATGAGGCCCAGCGGGATAAAGATCAGGTCATCAGGGAGGGGGGTGAGCGCGAAGACGAAGACGGCGACGGACCCGAACTTCCTGAAAATTCTCAGCATTGCGTCCATCTGGCTGCGGCGCTTTTCACCCAGGGCATTTCGGCCCAAGAACCCGAGAAGATATCCGGTCATCTCCCCCACGGCCGAGCCCGTTCCCGCCGCCACGGTAAAAAGGATGGGGTCGAAGGCCGGCGATATTGCCAGCAACACCACCGTGTAAGGGATGGGGATTACTATCGAGCTGGTCCCGATAAAACTTAACAAAAAGATGCCGGGATAACCGATGCTTTTCCAGAAATCACCGGGCAGGTTGTAGATATAGGTGGCCAACAGCGAAAGCCCTAGGCCCAGAACCACAACGACAAATACCGCAACCGGTTTTCTGTGCCGACTTAACCAGCTCCCATTCACCGGTGACCCCAACTTACCTTAATCTTCTAACCTCTAAACCTGGTGCCGCACCAAAAGTGACCGCTTTACTCTGCCGACGCAACCAGCCGTCTGATGCCCTCCTCAACGGTTACCGTCGGCTCGTACCCCAGCAGCTTCCTAGCCTTGGTCAGATCGGCGAGCGTGTGGTAGACGTAATTTTTCACCGGGTTCGGCACGTAAACCGGTTTTACTGACTTGCCCAGCTCCTTGTTGAGCAACTCAATCACTCGGTTGAAGGTCGTCTGCCTGCCGGTACCGACGTTTATCACCTCACAGCCCAGATCGGAATCGGCTGCCTTGAGACAGGCCCGGACCACATCGCTCACATGAACGAAATCGCGCGTCTGTTCCCCGTCGCCGTAAACCACCGGGGGCTCGTCCTCACGCATGGCCCAGAGGAACTGGGAGATGTTGTTCGCGTATCTGCCCTTGGCGCGTTCGTGCGGACCGTAAACCGAGAAAAATCTCAGGCCCACCGAGGAAACTCCGTAAAGCTCGTGATAAACCTTGGCCAGCCGCTCCATGGCAATTCTGGCCTCGGTGTAGAAGTCAAACGGCTCCGCAATCATGTCCTCCCGGTGGGGGGTGGGGCAACCCCGGTAAAGGCTTGAGGTAGAGGCGTAAACCACTCTGGCCCGGTTTTTCCTCGCCAGCTCAAAGACATTCATGAAGCCGCCGATGGCCTCACCGACCAGCACCGGGTTGTCGCGATACATCGGAGAGCTGGACGGTATCCCCAGATGGAAAATTTTCTTTATCTCCGGAAGTTCCAGCTCCAAAAGCCGCTGGCAAGGGGTTCTCAAGATCTGCACCCGGCCCTGCACCGCTCTCAAATTATCCAGCGAGCCTGTGGAAAAATCGTCCACAACGATGACCCTTTCCCCAAGCCCGACCAGCTCCTCCACCAGGTTCGAGCCGATGAACCCCGCACCGCCAGTAACCAAAACCGTCATCCGTCTCACCTCTCCCTGCCACCTGATAAATTTAACCTGATGAGGAAATATTAATTCAGGTTGTGGCCATTTGAAAGTAGTTCTGATAAATGCCAACATGGGGCAAAAGGAGCGGATCGAAAACGAGGCGGCCTGGCCTCCACTAGGCCTGCTCTATCTGGGATCGGTGCTGCAGCTTGAGGGCCACGAGGTCAAGGTCATCGACAATGCCCGGGAAAGGTTGCCGCTGGAAAAGCTCTCTGCACGAGTAAAATGGGAAAATTCGGATATCGTGGGGATAAGTGCTTTGACGCCCACCTTTAAACAGGCCCTCAAAATTGCCACCCTGGTGAAGGAAGAAAGCCCTGAGACCAAGATCGTCTTTGGAAATTATCACGCCACCTTCGAGTTCAGGCGGCTGCTGGAGAAATATCCTATCGTCGACTTCGTTGTCCTTGGTGAGGGGGAAATAGTTCTCCCGGAACTGATCAATGCGCTTGAAAATGGAACTGAAATAAAACAGGTCAAGGGCATCGCTTTCCGGCGGAGAGGCAAGGTGGTAAAAAATCCGCCCCAAGAATTGGTCCAAGACCTAGACAAGCTGCCCTTCCCTGACCGATCGCTGTTGGAGCAGGAATACCACTCAGAGCTGGTTGGTTTGCTAGGCGCCTCAGGGAAATTCACCACCATACTCTCTTCTAGGGGCTGCCCCTTCGCCTGCAGGTACTGCGCCTGCTCGGCATTTTCACGGAGAAAGGTGAGGTTCCGATCGCCTGAAAACGTTGTCGCCGAGATGGAGCTGCTCTGCAGCCAGGGGTATGAGGAGGTCGGATTCGTGGATGATAACCTACTGCTCAACAGAAAGCGTGTCGAAAAAATCTGCGAACTTTTGAGGGCCCGCAAGGTAAAGCTAGACCTGTGGGCCGAGGGGCGGGTAGATCAGGCTTCCGCGGAAACTCTGCGGGAGCTGTCCCGCGCCGGATGCAGGACCATTTACTTTGGAATCGAGAGCGCCGCTCAGAAGGTACTCGACTACTACGGAAAAAACATAACCCCGGGGATGAGCAGAAGGGCGGTGACCAATGCGAAAAAGGCAGATATAGAAAACGTCATCGGATCTTTTATCGTTGGGGCGCCGATTGAAACAAAGGCGGACATCAGAGAAACCTTTGATTTCGCCCTCAGCCTGCGACAGATGGATTTTCCCCAGATGAACATCCTCAGCCTGTCTCCCGGAACTGAACTATGGAACCACGCGGTGGAGAAAGGATACCTGGATGAAGAAAAATACTGGGATGTCGCTCTGCCCGCCGTCGAAGTTCTTCCCTCCGTCTTGAACGAAGGGGAGCTGAACGAGATGATAAACGGTTTTTATCAGGAATTTGTCAGAAGGCCAAGCTACCTGATTTCTCAGATACTGAAAACGTTAAAGAGCGGGCACCGAATGAAAATTCTGCTGGCCAATCTAAGGTCGGAAACTGGGCTGAGATCAATCGGACAACTTTGGAGTGGGTAAAAATGCGAATCGGGTTCTTCACGGACACTTTCCTGCCCCAGAAAAACGGCGTCGTAACCTCCCTGCTGAGCACCGGTCCTGAGCTGGTCAGGCGGGGGCATGAGGTCTTTATCTTTTGCCCGAAGACCAACGTCAGGGGGTTCGCCGGGATGCAGGTTTGCTCCTACCCGGCGGTGACCTTCCGGCCCTATCCCGAGTTCAAAATCGCCGTCCCGCAGGGGAGAGAGTCCGTGCCCGAGCTCGACATCGTCCACAGCCACTCCCCATTCACCATGGGCTTCTTCGGATGGAGGGTCGCCAACTTCCAGAAGATTCCCCGCGTCACGACCTTCCACACCCTGCTCTCGGAATACGTGTGCTACGTGGCAACGCTGGGTAAAAAAATAATGGAAAAGGTGGTCTGGAAATACTGCGAGATCTTCTACAATAAACAACACGGGATCATTGCCCCGAGCCGAGCGCTAAGGGAGGTCCTCCGCTCACACCAGATAAAAAGGGCCATCTCAATCATCCCCACAGGGATCGACACCAATTTCTTCAAGCCGGAAGAAAGGGAATACGCTCGAGAAGTTCTCAGGCTGAAAGGGGAAAAATTTTTTTTAAGCTTGGGGCGGTTGGGCTACGAGAAAAACATAGATGTCATCATCCGCGCCTTTGCTGAGGTTGATGGAAAATTGGTCATCGCCGGCCGCGGGCCGGCAGCCAAGAAGCTGAGGGATTTAAGGGACAGGCTCGGGCTCAGGAAAAAGGTCTCCTTTGTCGGCTATGTCCCGGAAAAGCTAAAACCTCTCTACTATTCGGCCGCGGATGCCTTTATCATCGCATCAACGGGAGAGACGCAGGCCCTAGTGGTGTTGGAGGCCATGGCCTGCGGTTGCCCCGTAATCGGCGCCAACTCCCTCGCCATACCTGAGTTTATAAAGGACGGAAAAAACGGCTACCTTTTTGAACCCGGTAACGTTGCCCAACTGGCCGAGATCCTAAACTCCTATGTGCCATCCCAAAAAATGCAAAATCAGGCACTGAAAACAGGAAAAAAGTTTTCCGTCGTTGAATGTACCAAAAAACTGGAGAGGTTCTACCGAAAACACATCTAAACTGTCCCATTCATCTGAAACTGCTGTACTTCATCGGGTTTCTGCCGCCCAGATATTGTAACGTGACCTTCGCCCAATCGAGGATAAGCCCCATCAGCCCCAGCCGCTCCAGCCTCCTCCGCGAGGTTCTCACCGCAACCTTCCTGAGAAATACCACCCTTCCCCTCTTCGATATTCTCCGGCACAGATCGAAGTCCTCCGAGGCCACCAGCCTCTCGTTGAATCCCCCCACCTCAAAAAAGGGATCCCGCTTGTAAGCCACGCAGGTCCCGGCGAGAAAAGGACCTAGAGTAACGAAAGAGACCATGACCATGAAATTGAAAAGGTAGAAGATCATTTCGACCAAAACTCCTTTAAAATGGGGCATTATCATACCCCCGGCACCGACAACCTCAGGATCCCTGAAGGCGCGAACAACCTCATCGACAAATTGCCTGGTTATGAGGGTATCCGCGTCCAAGAAAATGATGATTTCTCCCGTGGCCATTTTGGCGCCAAAGTTCCTCGCCTGTGCCACATTGCCCACACGGCGGCGGACCTTGGCGTATTCGGCGGCTATTTGGGCCGTTTTGTCCGTGGAACCGCTGTCGACCACGATGATTTCGGCCTCGGGTGCCACCTCGCGGGCATTTTTCAACGTTTTCCTTATCAGCTTCTCCTCATTCAGCGCCGGCACCACTATCGTTATTTTCGGTTTTTCGGACAGCGGATACAACGGGACCACCTGTGAAGAAAAGATAAACCTCTAGCCGGCTCCCTCTAGGTGTCTTTGATAGCTTTGCTCGACCTTTTCAGCGATGATGTCAAAGTCGAAGTGCCTCTCGACCCTCTTTCGTGCATTCCGACCCAACCTTCTTCGGAGGTTCTTGTCCCCGATGAGTTTGCTGACCGCCACAGCAATTTCACTTGGACTTCTGGGACTAACCAAAATCCCGCAGTCGCTGGTAACGACCTCGGGAATCCCGCCGACATTGGTGGCAATGACGGGGCAGCCGCAGGCCATCGACTCAACCAGCGTTATGCCAAAGGGCTCCCAAAGCGAGGGCAAGATGGAAAAATCGCTGGCCGAGTAATATTTAACCAAGTCCTCGTCCGTTAAGTAATCGGTGATAAATTCAACTTTCTTTTCTAAACCTAATTTTTTGACGAGTGATTTTAGCTCCCCGAGGCACGGGCCCCGACCGATGATCACCGCCTTGTAATCTTCCTCGATTTCATTAACGGCGGCGATGAGATATTTGACCCCCTTCTGCGGAAGCAGTCTACAGACGGTCACGGAGAGAAACTCGCAGCCAAACCTGTCCTTAAGGTTCGACTTCACGCGCCTGAACCTTTGCGTGTCTACCCCGTTGTAGATTACCTCCGCCCTCTCCCGAGGGTAATCCTTGGGGAGGGTGGTCTCCAGCGTCCACCTGCTGTTGGCGAGCACCCGGTCACAGCTGCGGATTATCCTCTGCCCCACATAGTCATCAAAAAGCTGCCCCAGAAGATCGGTCTCCTCGTTTATGCCCACCGGCCTGGCATTGTGAAGGGTGATGAAAAGGGGCACGCCCAACGATTTCTTCCACAGGACCATGGATGAGTAACTCAAAAAGAACCGGTTGTGGATATGGATTACGTCGGGCTTTTCCTTTTTACAGATTTTAATCATGTTGCTCCGAAACGAGAAGGGTATCGCGAGTGGCGGCGGCAAGAACGGGGGAAGCTTCTGCAGTACCAGGCTCTTTAGTCGGTAGACCTTGGTTCCCTCGATAACCTCGAACTCAGGATTGCCCCCGAACTTTGAGGTGATCACGCTCACGGAGTTCCTCCGGGCCAGCCGCCGGCACAAATCGTAGAGGTACTTCTCAGTGCCGCCTTGATAGGGATAGTAAAATGGATTAACATGAAGAATTCTCATCTCCATCAGTAAATCCATCTTGACGGATGCTTAAAGGGATGACGCAAAAAGCCATTTAACCAATGCCCGCCTCTTAAACGGTTGGATAAAGTATGCGGGTAAAGCTAAAGGAATGGATGCGCCAAAATGCGGCATACGTCGCCATCTGGATCTTCATGGGGCTGACGCTGCTGGCGCTGGTCATACGGGAGATAGGTATTTACACGCTGGTGGTAATCGCCCCCTTCCTACCGCCGTTCATTATAGCCATGGTCAAGATGGCCAAGGAGTTGAGAAAACGCTAATAGGACACGTCTCCATTCCGCTGATAATCTACGGTCTTTTCCCAGGAAACATCAACTTGGTGGCCTTACTCATCGGGAGCGGTTTTCCCAACTTTGATGTCTTCCCGACGCTTTTGAGGAAAAAAACTCCTAAAAACCCCATTGATGAGACCCACGCCTCCACCATCCTGCACACCATTTTCCTTTACGTGATAATATTGCCGTTCCTCTGCCTAGGGCTAAGCGCCATCGGCTGGAACGACAGCTGGAACATCGCCATGTCCTTTTCCTTGGGTGGAATAATTCACGTCCTGACCGAATCGTTCGACGAGAAGGGGAGGCGCCTCCTCTATCCGCTGAGCAAAAAGTTCTACGGAATCAGGGTGCTACCTTATGATTTCTGGACCTATCTGACTGACAAAAAAGTGCTGGCCCTCGAGGGCGGACTCTTCATCGTCGCCTTTTTGCTCCTAGTGTTCTAGCGTTGCCCTGCCTTATCCCAAGGTAGGAAATTGCGCCGGCACCAATCAAAGTGCTGAAAACCAGCGTTATCGCCCTCTCGATTAAGGTGACGCTGACCGCTATTTGAAGCGGCACGCCGAACAGCAGAAAAACGGACAAAATCGTGGCATCGACTGTGCCAAGGCCTCCGGGAAGCGCCGGAATCATCCCCACCAGCGCCGGCAAGGTCAGGGCAAAGAAAAGCATCGGAAGGGTTGGTGTGTAGCCAAAGGCCTGAAAGATGAGGTACTGTCGGGTAATGGCCAAAGCTATAATCGTTACCGTAAGGATGGTGATTATTGTAATCGTCTTTCTATTTCTTATAATCCGCTCCGAGCTTCGATAAAACCGCCTAATGCTGCGCTCCAAGCCGGCCTCCTTTACTTTGCGGTGGAAGATTTTGGCCAGTTTGGACGTTATCCTGGCTATTCTCTTGGCCCCCGTACCGCTGGACAACACGTGGAAGAAAAAAACGCTCCAGCCAATTAAAAAGGACAACCATATCAGAAAAACAAAAACCCCGTACCAAAGTTCAAATTGTTTAAGTGAAATTAAAAGCCCAAAGATTAACAGGGAAATGTACACCGGCAGATCCATGATGTATTCGGAAAGGATGGTGGCGAAACCGCTCGAGTAGGGCACGTTTTGGGTTTTTTTGAGGATGTAGGCCCTTGCGATAGGGTCCCCGCCCGCATAGGTAAATGGAGTTATGTTGTTTATGAAAATCCCCCCCAATATGACGACGTAGATACTCCCTACCGGAATGGGATGCCCTGAAGCAGAAAGGGTCACCCGCCACCTTAACGACCAAAACAGCAAACCGGAGAGATAAGCAAGAACCGCCAGCAAAAGGTAAGAAGGGCTGGCCTGGTACAGCGCCAACAGCATCGAGCTTAAGTCTTCCCGGAGAATCAGAAAGGCCGCTGCCACAACCATCAAACACAGGAGAATGAAGATGAGGATTGACCTTCTGTTGAAAAAAGCAAGCCTTTTTTCCATCAAATTCACACTTCAACAAAACGAATTGAAACGGCTTAAATATTGCTTACTGACACCATCATCCGGTAAAACGAAAAATTACTCCCGGTTGACACCAAAAATTACCTCCATCTCAAGACGGGTGGTTGGTTTCCGAAGCGCTGCAACCAGTTCTCGGGAAAGATCCGCTGCTGCCTTGTCGGCCCCGACCGCCAAAGTCCGCCCGCAGATGAACCGACTTTTCCTCACCACGATATCGGTGGGGTGGTTGAGGGTCAAAGACGGATGCCCCCAGGCCCTGACCTCGTCCACAAAACCACCGGCCCTGAGCCGGATAACAATCGGAACCGCCAGCGCTGCCAACCTTTTCAGCTCTAGGTCCAGCTCCGCGGCTGACTTCTCCGCTCCTACCCCAATAACGCAGTCACCCTTCGGACCCAGATCTTTCTCTTTGGTAATCATGAAGGTCGTCCGGTGTTTCGCCGACACCATCGGATGTCCCCTTGCCCTGATGACCCATCTCATTCGACCACGACCTCATTTAAGGTATCAGAAAAATATTACTTTGGATGATGGAGCGAGAGGAATTAGTCGAACGGCTGATTAAATGGGGCTATCTGAAGAACCCGGCCTTGATTGCGGCCTTCAGAAAAGTTCCACGGCATGAGTTCGTGCCGAGCGGTGAAAGAAGCTACGCCTACCACGACCAGCCACTGCCCATCGGAAGAGGCCAGACCATTTCCGCACCCAGCATGATAGCGATAATGATGGAAACGCTCGATCTGGCCCCGGGTATGCGCGTGCTTGAAATCGGCGCTGGTTCGGGATACAACGCTGCCCTCATCGCCGAGGTGGTGGGAAGAAAGGGCCTTGTGGTCAGTGTGGAAAGGATTAAGGAGCTCGCTGATTTTGCCCGGGAAAACCTGAGAAAAACGGGATATGATTGGGTGAAGGTGGTGGTCGGTGATGGCTCGCTTGGCTACGAGGAAGACGCCCCGTGGGATCGGATTCTGGTGACCGCCTGCGCCCCCGAGCTACCGCGCCCGCTGGTCAAACAGCTCAAGCCGGGGGGCAAACTGGGCGCTCCAGTTGGCCGGGACTATATGTTCCAGACTTGGACCGTTGTGGAAAAGACCGAAACGGGGGAAATCTCCATCACCGAACACGGCGGCTGTTCCTTTGTGCCCCTCATCGGAAGGTGCGGCTGGAAGCTGGAGGATTAGCCGAACCACTGCTCCAATCTAGCCTGTCCCCGCTCCAATTTACCGCGGGTCAGCTTATCTATGCCCGACAGCACCCTCTCCTCAGAAAAATCGAACTCATCGCAGAGGAACTTTTTGATGGCCTCGGGATCTGGATCACCCCAGACCAGACGATAGTCGGTGGTGACCTCCGGCCGCAGGAAAATTTCCCGGACCTCGAGCGGGTCGACCTCAAACTTTTTACCCAGTTCCGTCTTGACGATCTCTGCCATCGACCCGTATTTCTTAACCAGCTCCAGCGCCTTCTTCGGTCCTATGCCCTTGATGCCCTCGTTGTAATCCGTCCCTACCAAAATTCCGATGTCGACCAGCTGCTCGCGGGTTATCCCCAGCTCCGCCAAGACCCTTCCCAGCTCGATGATCTCGGGATAGACCTCGGTGAAAGCGTCCTTTCCGGGAAGCTTTCTTCTCCCAGTTATGGCTAGGTTCCGAACAAGCCGAGGTGCCCCGAAGAGCAGGCTATCAAAGTCCTGGCTCGCCGCCGCCCAAGCATCTCCACGCTGGACCATGAGCGCCGCCTGGGCCTCGCCCTCGCCCGGAGCCTGTACCCAGGGTACCCCCATGCGGCTCAAAAGTTCTTGGGTCTGCTTTATCATCGCGGCGTCCAAGCGACCCGCCCTCTGGGCGAACTTACGGGCGTCCTGTGTCCTTCCCTCCTCGAGCGCTTTTTTCCACTCTCTCTCCGCCTCCACCCTTACCATCTGGCGCTGCTCGACCGTCAACCGCTTCAGGGCGGGGGGCTTTCCGTCAAATACATAGATCGGCCGGATCCCTACCTCAATGAAATTGGCCGTTCTGTAGAAGATTCCGGAGAGGTGCGAGGTTATGCGGCCCCTGGAGTCCCGCAACAGCTCGCCATCCCGCTGCCTGATTATCGAGAGAAACTGATAAAGGAAGTTCAAGGCATCTATGGCGACTATTCTGCCCCTCAGGCTCTCCAGCTCAACCCTTTCCTTGGAAACTAGGTCGCCTAGCTGTACGCCCATCTTGGCACCAACTAAAGTTCACGCTGGATACTTAAAATAGAACAGGTAAAAAAATATTATAAAATGTTGTCAATCGAAAACTACGCCGCTCTGTTTTCCCCGGGAAGCCTTCTCACCACCGTGATCGGAATTGCGTCCCTTTCGTACTCGTACATGGCGATTTCGATGGGATCGGACAAGTTCTCCGGCAGTTCAACTAAGACCGGAGCTCCCATCTGAATCTGGAGCGCCCTAGCGCCAATAATGCGGGCCTTTTCAAAGCGAGTGTGTTTTTTGTAGAGAATGGGAGGGCCCCCTACATCTCCGGCATGCCACCCATCTCAGGGCCTGCTCCCTTTTCTTTCCCCTCTTCCTTCTCCAGCTTTCCGGCAGCAATAACGTCGTCTATTCTGAGAATCATCTCGGTGACTTCGGTTGCAGATTTTATCGCTTGGACCTTGACCCTCAGCGGCTCCACGATACCCTTCTCTAAGGTGTTCAAGACTTTACCGCTGATGACATCCACGCCCACGTTCTTTCCGCCGTTCTTTTCATGAGCCGCCCTTAACTGCACTAAGATATCGATGGGATCCATGCCTGCATTTTCAGCCAGCGTCCTCGGTATCACCTCAATGGCGTCGGCGAAGGCATTAACGGCGAGGGCCTCGCGACCGCCAACGGAGTCGGAATACTCCCTGAGCCCTTTGGCCACCTCTATCTCAGGGGCCCCACCGCCGGCGACTATCTTGCCGTCCTCGATGGCCGCTGAGACCACTGAAATCGCGTCGTGCACCGCGCGTTCGACCTCATCGACGACGTGCTCGGTGCCACCCCGGACCAAGATGCTTACGGACCTGGGGTCTTTGCAGCCCTCGACGAAAATCATCTCATCGCCAGCGATCTTTCGCTCCTCCACCAGCTCGGCAGCGCCCAGATCCTTAGGTGAAAGGTCCTTGATGTTGGTCACGCAGTTGCCTCCGGTGGCGCGGGCCAGCTTCTCCATGTCCGACTCCTTCACCCTTCGAGCCGCCAAGATACCGGCCTTCGCCAAGTAGTGCTGGGCTACATCGTCAATGCCCTTCTGGCAGAAGACAACGTTGGCACCAACGCTCTTTATCTGGTCAACCATCTCCTTCAGCATGCGCTGCTCCTCGTCGATGAACTTCTTGAGTTGCTCCGGATCGGTGATGTTGATCTTGGCATCCGTCTCCGTCTTCTTGACTTCGAGGGCGAGGTTCAGAAGAGCGATCTTCGCATTTTCCACCCTCTTTGGCATCCCGGGGTGAACCACCTCTTTGTCGAGGACTATCCCTCTGATCAGCTGGGTATCCGCAGAGCTGCCTCCGGTTTTCTTCTCCACCTTGATGTTGTCGATATCGGCCTCGATTTTACCGTCGACTTCCTCAACTATCTGCTTGACGGCTTTAACGCAGAGCTCGGCGAGTTTATCTCCGTGTATCTCCGAGCCCTTGCTGCTCATTGACGTCTTGGCGATCTGCTTGAGGAGCTTGTCGTCGTCCTTGGAAACCGGAGTCGCCATCTTCTCCAGTACCCTCTGGGCCTGCTCAGCCGCTAGCCTGTAGCCGCTGACGATAACCGTCGGATGGATGTCCTGCTCCAGCAGCTCCTCCGACTTCTTCAGCAGCTCCCCGGCCAACACCACCGCCGTCGTGGTGCCATCCCCGACCTCGTCCTCCTGCGCCTTGGAGACCTCCACCATCATCTTGGCGGCCGGGTGCTCAACGTCCATTTCCTCGAGAATGGTGACACCGTCGTTAGTTATGGTGATGTCACCCAAATTGTCAACCAACATCTTGTCCATTCCGCGCGGGCCCAAGGTCGTGCGGACCGACTCCGCGATGACCCTCGCGGCCATTATGTTCATCCGCTGGGCGTCTCGGCCCAGGTAGCGCTGAACTTTTTCCGGCAGAATGAGTATTGGTTGTCCTCCTAACTGACTCGCCATAAAATCCCCCCCATCAATTTATCCAATTACGCTACTATAATGAGAAAATTTTAGAATATAAAAACCTTGCCCTTTTAAAAATCGATGCCTTTCAATAGCATCTCATTTTAATGCCTTAATCACCCGCAAATCTCGACCAAGATTTTCCAACCAATCTTTCTGCTCCTCTCTTCAGTCTCACGTTCCCTCCAGATAGTTTTCAATACCATCTGCGGTGAAATCTCGACTTCAGAGGGCGACTAGGACCACGCTAAGAAACACTAAGGCCATTCCGAACACCGATTTTAGGCTCGGCTTCTCCTCAATAAATAAAACGCTGAAAATGAAACCAAAGGGTATGCTCAACGAGACAAAAGGTGCCAACGATGTCAAGGATTCCGACTCCAGCGCCCACATGAAGACAATGGTCCCCAAGATGTGGCCAAATAGGCTGGAGAAAAAGACAAGCGATAGGTTCTTTCGGCCCAGATTTTGTCCTGACCAAGAGCGCGTGAATAAGGTGGCTAAAACTAACACCGAGGCCGCGACAACTAACGAGACCCAAACAAAGCTGGTAACGTCCGTTCTCAGGTTCACTGCCATTTTTCTCAAAACGAGGTCCAGACCGTAGAGCGCAGCAACAAGCGTTGTCAACGGAACAGCCAGCCACCAACCGTTGGATCTCCTTTCTTTTTTCCGCTGGACCAGTAAAAGAACTCCCGCCATAATCAGAGCGATAGAAATTGGCAAAACAATCGAAAAAGGTTCCCTCAGCAAGACCAGCGCTAAGACCATGGCCCAAATTGGATACGAGTTCCCAACTGGAATGATTTTGTGCGCGGGAGCCCTCTTCATGCAGTAGAAGTAAATGAGTATTCCCAACGCCATGCCGAGAACACCGTCCAACGCCACTATTGGCAGGGAATCCGCAGTTATCCTCAGGCCGTTGATTAACACCAGTGGGGTGAAGACGATTACCGCAATTACCAGGCGTAAAGTGCTATAATAAGTGGGATTCATCTCCTTCATCAGAACTTTACCCATTATCTGGCTCAGGGACCAAAACAGTGCCGTTAATACTGCCAAAGCAATAGAGAGTACGTCCATAATCTGACCACCGAGATGTTCTAATTTGGTCGGTTGCATCTTAAGATTTTACATCGGTTGTTAGCTGAGGAGGTGAAAACGAGCTAGCGGCGGGTTAAAATTTTTAGGCAAAGGTTTTGTCCGAACCGCGCCTTCAAAGCTTGCCCGACTTTATCTCCTCCACCTGTCGGACAAAATTTTTGTAAGCCTCAGACGCTTTCCACTTTTCCATATCGCGCTTGTAAAGGTCCTGTTTCAGCGCCCTCCCCGTCTTTTTCTCCCACTCCTCAAATGAGATGCCCTGCGCCGCCTGGCTCTTATCTCGGTACCACTCAGGGATGACGTTGAAGGCGCAGAAGGGTATAATCCGGTTGTCGCTCATGGCGTAATGGATACAACACCTCTTGACCCGCTCGATGTCGTAATTGTAGAGATCCATGAAGTGCATCATCCCAATGAAAAGGGACTTCATGTGGAACTGGCCTATCGCGTTGTACTCGTGCTTTATCAACGCGTTGAAGATTATCCGGTCAATGTCAAGGCCTCGCGGCTTCTTCTTTTTATCTACAAACTTGCCAATGCTGTAAAGCAACTTGGCCCCGACTAAAAGCTTGCTCTTTCCAGCGCGGAGCTCATTCGCCTTCTCAGATAGGTATTCAAGCAGACCTTGGACATCGATGAAATGGGTCAGCGGCAGCATCTTCCCGTTGTCGTTGAAAACATAGGTGGCGGCACCGCAGGCAAAATGACTGCTCATCTGGTACATCGGTTTTTTGGTCAAGGCCTCCACAAAATCGCTGATTATCAACTCGGTCGGGACGGGGAAAAAATCGTCCATCTTGAGAATTCCGTCCGTCTGTTCCTCAAGGTTCTTTATCACGTCCGGAATTGTGATGCGATAGCGCTCGCGCTCCTCGCGTGGCATCTTGCCCACGAGGGAGACGGGTTGATAATTCACGCTGCGGATGATGTCGATGTTCTTGAACCCGAACTTCAGGATGTCTCCAACCTCATGGTCATTTGCCGATTTAATCACTGTGGGCACCAAGACGATACCCAAGCCCGCCTTCCTGCAGTTCTCGATAAGCTGAGGGGCCTCCCAGTGGTTCTTAGGGTTGGTCTTCTCAGTAACCCCGTCGAAGCTTAGATAAAGGGTGTTGACACCGGCCGCACGAACCTTCTCAACAAGGGTGGGGTCCTGCGCCAGCCTGATACCGTTTGTGTTCAGCTGGACGTGGTCCACCCCGTGCGACTTGACCATCTTTATTATATCTATCAAATCTTTACGGAGGCAGGGCTCGCCGCCGGTGAGCTGGACCGCATTGCATCCCACCGGCTGCTCCGACTTTAGAGTTTTGACCATTTCCTCTATTTCCTCGAAAGTGGGCTCATAGACATAGCCCACACGGCCCGAATAAAAAAAGCAGTACCAGCAGGAAAGATCACAACGGTTGGTGAGCACAATGTTCGCCAGCGCGGTGTGGCTCTTGTGCATCCGGCACAAACCGCAGTCCGTCGGGCAGACCGGGGCCTCCTTGGTCACCTGAGGATTCAGCACCCCTCTGCCATCGCGAGCGAAATTCTGCGCGCGCAGATACCAATCATAAGAACTGAAGTAGAGGTCCTCGAAAAACCCGTGCTCGGGACATTCCTTCCTGATCCAGACCTTACCGTCCCTTTCAAAGACCTCCGCGGGAAGGATCTTAAGGCACTGCGGGCAGACGGAACTGGTCCTAGCCAACTCCTTCATGGTCATCATTTTACCACTGAAAGGGGTAACTTTTAAGCCTTGCCGAACTTTTCCCAATATGAAAAGTGGTGCTATGGAAAAAGCCCACCAACTCTTGCGCGAGCTGGGACTGACTGAATACGAGGCCCGGGTCTACTGCGCCCTGGTATCAAACGGCCCGTCAACCGCTGGAGAATTGAGCAAACTGGCGAACGTGCCCTACTCGAGAATCTATGACATTTTGTCCCGGCTTGGGGAGCGGGGTTGGGTGGAAGCTCAGGCGGGTAGGCCCAGTCGATATCGATCAAGGGACCCGGCCGAGGTGGTAAAGATCGTAAAGGCCGAAGAGGAGAGGAGGCTCAAGGAGATCAGCGAAGCTCTGCTGAAAGAGCTTGAACCGCTTTACTCCAAGAGGGCCGAGGTGAAGAGGCCCGATGTCTGGGTAATCCGTGGTGGAAAAAACATCCTCACCAAAACTGGAGAGATGCTCGCCCGCGCCGAAATCGAGGTCCTGCTCTCGCTACCGAACATTCCCCTGGAGATCTCAGGACTAACCCCCTACCTTGACCTCTTAGAGGCGAAAAATATCCCCGTCAGGATTCTGGTCCCTCGAAGGCTGAAGCTGCGCGGGTTGCAGCTGCCGCGAAAGCTAGAAATCAGAAAAAGGGAAAACCTCTTCGGTGGTGGTGTCGTCATCGATGGACGGGAGGTGCTGCTCATCCTTGGGAACGGGGACGAACTTCTCGGGATATGGTCGGATGAAATCGGCCTGGCCCGGTTCGCCAAGGAATACTTTGAATATCTGTGGAGGGATTCCCGCGTTGCTTAGAATATCCCCCTCACTTTTTTCTTGAACCAATCAACCCGAGAAGCGCGACCTCCCCGTTCCCGTCCTCATAAACGTGTCCGACGAGCTCGTAGATCTTTTCGGAGGCCGAGGGACTGGCCGCGAGTATGTCCATGGCCACGCCCATCCTCGGTGCGACACCGACCAGCTGCATGAAGTCCGCGTTCTCCGGGTCCTCCTCGGTGATCTCTATGACGTACTCCATGCCGAAAAGGATGAGAAGTGTAAGAACGCTCTTCGAAGGTTTTAAAAAGCCAAAATTGCTAAAGTTCAGTGAGTGAACCGGAAAGAGAAGGGATGAAGGTAGAAAGGATGGGCAAAAAGGCGAAGATTGCGATATCCATAGTTTTCGTGACCATTGCTTTGATTTTAGTTATGAGGTTATCGGAACCGCAGTGGCCGCAATAGCCGTATGGGGATAAGGTGATTTATCCAGCTGAATACACAGATGAGGTCCTTGAGCTTGGTTCAAGAAGCCACCGCGATT
>NZ_JBMFOX010000004.1:0-59077 GCF_049969415.1 Hadarchaeum sp. (SeqCode) | reverse complement strand
TCCGGATAGGCAAAGGGCTTGCCGCGCTTGCCCCGGTTCATCTCCTCCAGCTCTTTCTCCCAGTTCTCGACGAAGTCCAGGTCGAGGAGCAGCTCGCCGCGCCTGACGAGCTGTTCGTTGTAGGTTTTCCAATCCCTCTCAACCTTTGACATCCTAACACACCTCGGTGGTTTTTTTCACCACCACCTCATCGGTCCAGCCCCCGGCAGCCAAAATATCGCTCTCAGGACAATTTTAAAAATTTAATGCAACACACCACATCCTACGTAAGTTATAAAAGTGTTAAAAGGATTATTTATCAAACACTGAAAGTAAAGCTTAAATCCGAAAAAGATGGTAAAAATAGGAGGGCGATATTATGAGCGCGCTTGGAGGTAGGCCGGTACTTGTGTTGCCGGAAGGTACGCGAAGATTAATCGGGCGTGATGCCCAGCGAATGAATATACTCGCGGCCCGGGTTATTGGTGAAGCTGTTAGAACCACCTTGGGACCGCGCGGTATGGATAAAATGTTGGTTGACAGCTTGGGCGACGTCGTAATAACCAACGACGGCGTCACCATCCTGAAAGAAATGGAAGTGGAACACCCCGCAGCGAAGATGATGGTGGAAGTCGCAAAAACGCAGGATGAACAAGTGGGTGATGGAACCACCACCGCTGTCGTCATCGCCGGGGAGCTGTTACACGAAGCCGAACGTCTTTTAGACCAGTCAATTCATCCAACCGTTATTGCAGGCGGCTACCGGCTTGCTGCAGAAAAAGCCCAACAGATCTTGGACAGCATCGCTGAACCGCTAAAAATCAGCGATGACGAAATTCTGAAGAAAATAGCCATGACGGCGATGAGCGGTAAAAAAGCTGAGGGATCTAGAGAAAAACTAGCCGATCTGGTCGTCAAGGCAGTGAAGCAAATAGTTGACAAGACCGACGGTGGCTACATTGTCGATATCGACTATATCGGCGTGGAGAAAAAACCTGGAGAAAGCACCGATGACTCTCAACTAATCCAAGGTGTGATCCTAGACAAGGAACGGGTTCACCCGGGAATGCCGAAGAGGGTTAAAAATGCAAAAATAGCTCTCCTCGACTGCGCCCTCGAGATAGAGAAGACCGAAACCGATGCTGAAATCAGGATAACCAGCCCGGACCAGCTCAAGGCGTTCATGAACGAGGAGGAATCGATACTCAAGGGAATGGTCGACAAGATTGTTTCCACCGGGGCCAACGTGGTCATCTGCCAGAAGGGCATAGATGATCTGGCCCAGCACTACCTCGCTAAAGCAGGGATTTACGCGGTGAGACGGGCAAAGAAATCTGACATGGAAAAGCTGGCCCGTGCCACCGGCGGTAAAGTGGTTACCAATTTGGATGACCTCACCGCAAATGATCTGGGCAAGGCTAGCTTGGTGGAGGAAAGAAAAATCGGCGACGACAAGATGACATTTGTCGAAGGTTGCAAGGACCCCAAAGCCGTTAGCCTGCTCATCAGGGGTGGAACGGAGCACGTTGTAGATGAGGTAGAAAGAGCCGTGCACGATGCCCTCTGCGTCGTTGGCGCCGCTATTGAAGATGGAAAATACGTGGTTGGTGGTGGTGCACCTGAAATCGAGCTGGCCAAACAGCTAAGGGAGTACTCTGAAACGGTGGGCGGCAGAGAAGCCTTGGCCATCAACGCCTTTGCCAACGCTGTCGAGTCAATACCTAGAACCTTGGCCGAAAACGCTGGAATCGATAGCATAGACATCTTGGTCGAACTGCGGGCTAAACACGAAAAACCAGACGGCAAACACTTCGGAGTCGACGCTTACAGGGGTAAAGTAGTTGACCTGTACAAAGAAGGGGTGCTTGAACCACTCAGGTCAAAAACTCAAGCCATCAAATCGGCCAGCGAAGCCGCAATAATGATACTGAGAATTGATGATGTTATCGCCGCCTCAAAGCGAGAAATCTCTCCGCCTAAAGGACCAAGCAAAGAGGGCGAAGAAGAAATCGGCGAAGATTAAATTTATCTTATGAACACTACGGCGGCCAAAGCGGCACCGTGTTGCTCAACAACATGGCCCGCTGAAACCGAAGTGATCTTCGTCGGCTCAAGTCCCCTTCTCTCCATCATGTACCTGACCATGTCCTCTGCCGTCCTTGCCGCCATTTTTTGAGTTATGCCGATGTCATGGTACTCTGAAACCATCCCGTGAGATGTCTCGCTGATTGCTATTCCCACTGCTGCGGCTATCTTCTGCCCCGGCGTTGAACTGCATATCTTAGAAATTACCAGCGGCACAATTGTTCCAGGTTCCATCTTCCTCCACTTGACTATCTTGCATCCGATAGGCCAAATGCTGGACACCGGCACTAGGTTGAGTTCCGCGATGCCAGCTTTTCTAAGCGCGTTATCAAACGCAACTAGCTCAAACGGACCATCAGCGTCGCCTGCAACCAGCGCAGCTTCTTTAGGCACTTCCCACATACCATCACACCATCCTAGGCCGATGCGTTATCTTTTCTAACAACATTCCCTCGATCTTGAGAGGGAATTTACGCCTCGCGACCTCCAAGGCTTCATCAAGCTTGGATTCATGTTCTGCATAAATTTCAAAAAGCGGTTCCCCCTTATCAACCTTTCCCTCCTTCTTCCGCAACAGCACGACGCCGGCGCCTTTGTCCCTTGGAGCTCCGGCCGCGCGCGCTATCTCGTTGACGTTTTGATTGTATATCTGAGTCACGTAGCCAGAATAGGGAGCCACCATCACCTCTTTTTTATCCCCAATAGGGACATCCTCCGGCTTGATATCTGGGTTGCCGCCTTGGGCAGCAATTATTTCACGCATTTTTTGATAGGCTTTGCCTGATCTTAGAATCTCCATCGCCATTTCCTTACCCAGACCCGGTGAGGCCACGCCACCTAGTTCGAGCATGATCGCCGCAAGGCTGGTCGATTTCTCAATCAGACTGCCCGGACCCTTGCCCAGCAGCGCCTCCAGCGCTTCCTTGGCCTCAAGGGCAGGCCCCACATTATGTCCTACTGGCTGGCCGCCATAGGTTATCGCCGCCTCCACCTGAACCTTCAGCTTGTGTCCTAGCTCAATAAAATCATGAGCAATGCTGCGCGCTTCGTCAACGCTTTCAACTTTTGCTCCAGGACCTGTAGGTATATCAATGAGAATGCTATCAACTCCCTCGGCCAATTTTTTTGACATAACGCTGGCCAACAGCTGGCATTTGGGATCGATGCCTAGCTGCCGCTCGGTAGCGATTATTATATCATCGGCTGGAGCGAGGTTAACGGCGCCGCCCCACGCCAAAACCCCGCCCACCTTGGTAGCTATTTTCTTTATTTCATCTATGCCCAGGGCCACGTTCGCCAATACTTCCATGACATCGGCTGTTCCGGCTGCGCTAGTGATGGCCCTGCTGCTGGTCTTAGGAACTGTTATTCCGGCTGCCGCCACGATGGGAACCGTTATCAGGGCGTATTTATTTCCCGGAACACCGCCTATGCTGTGAACATCGATGACATGCTCCCGATCAAACTCAATCTTATCGCCTGTTTCCAACATGTGCTGAGTTAGCGCAACTATCTCATCCAAATCCATATCTCGAATAAACTCAGAAACAACAAACGCCGTCATTTCGGTTGTGCTCAAATTGCCGTCCACGATGTCACGAATGATGGTGCCGATTTCATCGTAGCTCAATTTTCCGCCCATCATCTTCTTTTTGATTGACACAACCGACTGGGGACGCGGAGCAATTTCAACACTAACGATATCTCCGGATTTCAGCGACAAGGCCTCGGTGACCTCGCGAAAGGCGCCTAGCTCTCCGGGCTTAACCAGCTTGGTGGTTTCATTCGCAATCGCTACAATCGTCTTTTTTTCTGTAATCAGTTTTACCCTATCACCGGGAAAATGGCCGATTTCCTGGGAATCTGTCTCATGGATTACCACGATATTGCGTCCGGTTTCCATATCTAGCGGCTTAGCCTTGAGAGCCAGTTTTTTCATGGTACCAGAAGTTTTTTATGACGCTTAAGGGCTTAAACGTTTTGAACAAATCATGGGTTGATTTGATGATAGAAATCAAGGAATTGGCTGTGGAAAACAAAAAAATTCGTGGACTGGTGGCTGGACTGCCCAAGGCTCCGCTGGTAGCGTTGATTGCTCCCAAGGGGTATATAATGTGTGGTTATTTGAACCTAGAAACGGCGGAGAAACTGGGCCAAGCAGCGGCAATTGTAAGGGGCGTTGACGGCATTGAAGATATGTTAAATAAAAAGATCTCGGCGTCAACTAGTCAAGCAAAAATTCTGGGAATTATAGAAGGCATGTCGGTAAAGGAAGCTCTTAAAAAATTGCTTTAAAACATGCTGAATTTTCGAGATAGGTAATCATGGATATTGTCTCGCGTTTCTCACCGCTTCCACGAACTCTCGCATCAGCTTTGGGTCTTTTCTGCCCGGGCTCGACTCCACACCCGAAGCTACATCAACGCCGTGCGGTCTAACCAATTTTATCGCCTGCACAACATTCCTCGAGTTGAGACCTCCGGCAAGAAAAACTGGCTTGTCCACAACACTTCTTATCCTAGCGCTCAAGTTCCAATCGTGAGTTAGCCCGGTGCCGCCTCCGGTCTCTCCTTTCGTATCAATCAATAGAAAATCGGCGGCTTCAGAAACCTCTAGAACTCTGTTGATAATGCCCTCAGGGTTATCAGCCTTCTGAGGTACCGGAACAACGATCATAATCTGAGCATCGAGTTCTTCTCTCTTCTCAAGAAGCTCCTCTATCGGGAAGGTAAGGTGAAACTGGAGGCAGTCGGGCCTCAGTTTTCTGCAGATTTCCTTCACATCCCCCAAACTACGCGGCATGAAAACCGCTACTTTAGAAATACTTGGCTCAACTTCTCTAAAAATCTTCCTCGCTTGATCAACCGCCACATGACGCGATGATTCCGGAATGAGAATGACGCCTACCATGTCAACGCCCAACTCACATGCGGCTTTCACATCTACCACGCGGGTAAATCCACAAATTTTAATCTTAATCACGATTACACCTCAGGGCCTAGGGCTACTCATTACTAAACTTCTTGCTCCGGTTTAAATTTCTGTTTACAGGCGATAAATCTATCCTGACCGACTAAAAAATACTCGCTATATAAAAAACGGTTGCCCCAAGAATCGGCGGGAAACTGCACCGAAATGGTTTTTCCCTCCGGCTCTAAAAGGAGGTGAGAAAATAGCAAAAAATTTTGGTAAGGTCGAGACCCCGAGGGAAATATCGACGCTAAGAATCGTGGCCAAGCGCGAGGATAGAGAGCCTTACACGGTCAATATTCCGGTCAAGGGAGACGTGTTTTCATTAGTGATACCGAATGGTTACATAAATTGGCCCGAAGGCAAACCATACCCCGACTCCATCCGGATAGCCATTGACGAAGATCGCAGCCTCTGGGTAAACTTTGGCGTTTCTAAGGAACATGGCTTCTACACTTCGCTGCGAATTGGGAGAGCCACCGAATAAAAACATCACCGCCTTCAAGGCCGGCAGTTATTTTCTGCCGGCAAAATATCTGTTGATACCATTGACCATGGCCTCAACGCTTGCTAAGACAACGTCCTCACGAACTCCTTTGGCTAAGTAGATATTGCCATGCTCATCTTCAAGTTCAACGGTCACCTCAGCCAGCGCATCGCTTCCTCCCGTTATCGCATCAAGGTGATATTTCTTCAACCTGAGCTTCGAAATTTCACCCATCGCTGCCCGAATCGCTGCTATCGCCGCATCAACCGGACCCACGCCTGTCGCCGAACTTACCCTGTCCTGGCCGCGAATTCTCAAGCGTACCGAAGCTGTGGGGGTGATGGTGTTCCCCGTTGTCACCGTGACCTCCTTTAACTCTACGATTTTTTCTTCCTTCGGCAACGCACCGATTACGTTCTCCGCAATCACCCGGAGATCAGCTTCCGTAACTTGCTTGCCCTTATCACCAAGCGCCTTAACCTGGCGGGTAATCTCAAGAAGCTGCTTTCGATTGGCCTTTACACCTATGCTGCGCAGCTTTTTTTCGACGGAATGTCTGCCCGTGAGCTTGCCCAACTCCAACCGCCGATGGTGACCCACAAGCTCCGGGGAAAATGGCTCATAGGTACCAGGAAACTCTATCACCCCGTGCGCGTGAATCCCGGAAACGTGGGCAAAGGCATTATCACCAACGATAGCCTTGTTTGGCGGCACAGATATGCCAGTAAGACGTTCGACCAAATCCGAGGTCTCGGTAAGTAGCTCGGTTTTAACGCGCAAATTTATGCCGTAAAGTGTCTTTAGCGCCATGACAACCTCTTCCAGTGAAGCATTGCCCGCCCTTTCACCCAACCCATTCACTGCCACTTGAACCTGTTCGGCTCCTGCCTCCACGGCGGCGAGAGAATTGGCCACCGCCAGCCCGAGATCATCATGGCAGTGCACGCTCAGAGGCACCTTTATATGGGGTTTCAGTTGCGAAACCAGGTAATACATGCCTCGGGGGGTTATCGCGCCGATGGTGTCAGGGACGTTAATTCTATCCGCTCCTGCCTCAACAACGGCTTTATAAATCTCCTTCAGAAATCCTAAATCCGTCCTAGTCGCATCCATCGCTGAAAATTCAACTTTAACTCCGTGGTCCTTTGCGTATTCAACAAACTTCACCGCCTGTTTCAACACTTGCTCGCGCGTCATCTTCAGCACGTGTTTAAGGTGAATATCTGAGGTGCTGATGAAAAGGTGCACACAATCGACTCCGCAGCCGATGGCGGTGTCCACATCCTCCTTGATGGGCCTTGCTAGGGCACATATCTCGGCCTTCAGCCCCTCCTTAGCTATCGCCGTTACTGCTTTTTTTTCTCCCTCTGAAGAAACCGGTGTTCCGGCCTCGATCGTGTCCACGCCCAGCCGATCTAACTGCCTGGCGACGAGCATTTTTTGATCTGGGGTGAAGGAAACACCGGGGGTCTGATCCCCGTCCCTAAGCGTGGTGTCAAAAATTCTGACTCTCTTAGGCAGGCCAATTTCGCGGTTGACTAGCCTCGCGTAGTCGCTTACGAAAATCTTCTCCTGCATCTGAACCACCATCAATTACTTTAGCCATTAATATAATGTTCACCTATATAGCAAAAGGGGGGTCTGTCCAATGGAAAGGCGCAGAATAAAGGTGCTGGATACTACCTTGAGGGACGGCGAACAAACGCCTGGAGTAGCTCTTGCTCCAGAACAAAAACTGGAGATAGCCAGAGCGCTCGATGAGCTGGGGGTGGACATCATAGAAGCTGGCTCGGCCATATCTTCGGAAGGAGAAAGAAAGGCCATAAAGCTGATCACCAAAGCGGGGTTCCAAGCCGAGATTTGTAGCTTTGTCAGGGCAGCAAAAGAGGATGTCGACGCGGCGCTTGCCTGTGACGTCGACAGCGTTCACATGGTTGTTCCAACCTCGGATATTCACCTAAAATACAAGCTGAAAAAGACAAGAAAAGAGGTCAAAGAAATGGCCTTGAATGTCGCTCGGTACGCGCTTGATCACGGGTTAACAGTCGAGTTCTCTGCCGAAGACGCTAGTAGGACTGAAATCTCCTTTCTGTTGGATCTCCTCTCCGCTGCTGCTGAAGAAGGAGCCCAGCGGGTCTGTGTCTGTGACACGGTGGGAGTTCTAACCTATGAAAAATCACGCGAACTTTTTTCGACTTTAACCGGAAAAATTAAAGTGCCTGTGGCCGCCCATTGCCATAACGACTTCGGCATGGCTACTGCAAATACTGTGGCTGCTGTAATTGGAGGCGCCAGTGAAGTTCACGTTACCGTCAACGGTCTGGGAGAAAGGGGCGGGAACGCGGCACTGGAGGAGGTTGTTCTCGCTCTCTCACATTTCTACGATATCTCCACAGGAATCAAGCTGAAAAATCTCTACAGCGTCTCAAACCTAGTGGAAAAAATAACCGGCATGCCCGTCTCGCCTACAAAACCCATTGTAGGTGAAAATGCCTTCGCGCATGGAGCAGGAATACACACCCATGGCGTGCTTATTGAACCATCCACATATGAGCCGATACCGCCGGAAATGGTTGGTCAACGCCGCAGACTAGTCTTCGGTAAGCTCTCCGGATCCCATGCAATCGTAAGTGAGCTGAAGAAAATGGGGTTAAAGCCGACCAAAAAACAGGTCGAGGAAATCTTCAAACAGGTGAAACAGTTGGGGGACCGTGGCAAAATAGTTACTGACACTGAATTTCGGGCCATCGTAGACTCGGTCTTAGGACGGGAGTTCAAGGAAACCTTGAAGCTTGAGGAGCTTACTGTGGTAAGTGGAAATCGTGTTACCCCAACTTCGTCAGTCAGAATAAAGTTCGGCGACAAAGAGTTCGTTGAATCGGGCATAGGTATCGGGCCAGTGGACGCCGCCATGAATGCCATAAGCAAGGTTGTCGAAGGCACTGCCAACGTCCGGCTGATTGAATACCACGTCGACGCCATCTCCGGAGGCACCGACGCCATGGTCAGCGTGGTGGTAAAGTTGACGGACGGAAAAAGGATGGTCACAGCAAGGGGCACTAGCGGGGATATCATCATGGCCAGCGTTCAAGCTATGCTTAATGGTGTGAACCGCCTATTATGGGATAAAAAGATGAGGGGAAAATAATGACAACACCGCCGAACAACGAAGAACTCGAGCGCGTGAGAATGCCAAAACCAGGCGAGGTCCTTGGGATAGTGGAGCAGATGTACGGCTTCGATCGTCTCCGAGTGCGCTGCAGGGACGGCTTCACTAGGAACTGCAGGATCCCTGGAAGAATTCGCAAACGCCTTTGGGTTCGGGAAGGGGACGTCGTTATCGTACGGCCTTGGGCGGTGCAGGGGAAAGAAAAAGGTGACATAATTCACCGCTACACTGCTGCTCAGCTTGACGCCTTAAGGAGAAAAGGACTTTGGGAATAGGCGGGTAATTTGGAAGAGGATTTTGAGTCCATTCTGTCCAAAATCGATCGGAGGAAAGTCGAACGGCTGGAAAAGGACTCAGAGATATACAAGATAATGGCTCGAGTTTTTGACACCTCGACTCTGCTCACCCTGTACCGGCTAATTAATCGTGGAGTTTTCGACGTCTTCTATGGAAACATTTCTGCGGGCAAGGAAGCAAACATCTACTGTGCGCTGGACAAAAACGGAAACTTCGTGGCCGCCAAGATTTACCGAATCGCCACATCTGACTTCAAGAACATGCGGCGCTATCTGGTGGGAGACACACGTTTCAAGCGTGTGCCTGAGGACCGGCGCGGGGTAGTCTACGCTTGGACCTCCCGCGAGTTCAAAAACTTGCAACAGGCCCACGAAGCCGGAGTTCCCGTCCCCCGGCCAATAGACTATGAAAAAAATGTACTGGCAATGGAGTTTATCGGTGAGGATGGAGTTCCCTACCCACTCATGAAAGACGTGGCGCCCGAAAACCCGCGAAAAACTTTTGATGTCTTAATAGATTCGGTGAAAAAACTTTACCAAGAAGCGGAGATCGTCCACTCCGACCTTAGCGAATACAACGTTATGCTAACGCCGGACCCAGTATTGATAGATTTTTCAATGGGCACGGATATCAAAAATCCCATGGCGGAACAGCTGTTGATGCGCGACATTCAGAATCTGGTCAGATATTTCAAAAAGCTCGGTCTTAAAACTCCCGAACCATCTGAGATTTTTGCTGAAATTGTTAGATGATTGCAGGTCGCCTTCAGGTCTTTAGCTCGATAGCGATAGAAACTTCCTCTGGAACTTGAACCCTCATGACCTGGCGCAGGGCACGCTCGTCGGCCTGCATATCAATCAAGCGCTTATGGATCCGGAGCTCCCATCTGTCCCAAGTGATGGTTCCCTCACCATCCGGGGCCTTTTTGGTCGGAATCACTATTCTTCGAGTTGGGAGCGGTACCGGGCCCGAAATCTTAACTCCGACCCTCTCCGCTATTCCAACGATCTGCTTACAGACTTCGTCCAGCTTTTTAGGATCCACGCTAGCCAGCCTTATGCGTGCCTTTTGCAAACTAACCCCTTTACCCTAAAAGACGCTGAAGCCTATAAAAGATTTGGTCTACTTGGCTTTCACCAGGTCAACGCACACGCCCGCCGCAATCGTCATGCCCATGTCACGGATGGCAAAGCGGCTGAGCTGCGGTATTTCTGAAGCCTTCTCCAGAACCATCGGCTTGGTCGGCACCACCTTAATCGTGGCCATATCTCCCTTCTTTATGAACTCCGGCTTTTCCTGGACGACCGCACCGGTCTTAGGGTCAATTTTCTGCGTGATTTCAGTAATAGTGCAGGCGATTTGGGCTGTGTGCGCATGAAACACAGGTGTGTATCCGGCAGCAATAGCCGTCGGGTGTTGCAACACCGCGATCCTCGCCGTGAACTCCTTGACTACCGTTGGAGGAGATTTGGTGTGTCCGGCTACGTCCCCCCGCTTAATCGCCGTCTTTTCCACGCCGCGAACGTTAAAACCGATGTTGTCACCCGGCTCCGCCTGTGGGATCGACTCGTGGTGCATCTCAATCGACTTCACTTCACCGGTTACTCCGGCTGGCTCGAAAATTATGGTGTCTCCGACCTTCATCACTCCAGTCTCCACCCTTCCTACGGGTACCGTGCCCACGCCGGTTATCGAATAAACATCCTGAACCGGGACCCTCAGCGGTTTTTCAATCGGCTTGGGTGGTACCACAAAGCTGTCAAGTGCCTCGTAGAAGATCGGTCCTGTGTACCACTTCATGTTTTCGCTGCGTTTAACTACATTTTCTCCGTGGAAAGACGCCGTCGGGACAAAAATGAACTTTTCAGGGTTTTTGTACCCCACTGCTTTCAGCAGATCAATTATCTCCGCCTTTAGCTTGTTGTAAACTTCTTCCTTGTAGTTCACCAAATCCATCTTGTTTATCACTACGACGAGCTGACCGACACCCAGCGTAAACGCCAGCGCCGCGTGCTCGCGGGTCTGCGGCATGATCCCATCGTCGGCGGCCACGACCAGCACCGCGGCATCGGCTTGGCTCGCCCCGGTGATCATGTTTTTGACGAAGTCGCGGTGGCCGGGTGCGTCGATTATGGTAAAGTAGTATTTGTCCGTTTCAAACTTTTTGTGCGCGAGGTCAATAGTCAGTCCTCTTTCACGTTCCTCCTTAAGCGCATCCATTACCCACGCGAACTTAAACGTCTTGCCCTTATCTCCCATCGCCTCAAACTTTCTTATGTCCTCCTCTCTCACAAGTCCTTTGTCGAAAAACAGCCTGCCGAGCGTCGTTGACTTACCGTGGTCAACGTGCCCTATCGTTATAAGATTCAGGTGTGGTTTTGCCATATTATATCCTCCTTTAACTATTTCCTTTTACCCTATTTATTTAATAAGCTTTACTCACCTTGCTCCCTTAGCAATTCTCTCCATCTCTTCCTTTCTAGCCACGGCGAAGCTCTTGGTATCATTGTTGGCCGCCAGTATCAGTTCCTCGGCCAAACAATCGACTATGTTCTTCTTCCCGGAGAAAGCAGAGGCAAAGGCCCCTGCAGCCAAATTTTTCAAGGCAATGTCCAGCCTTCTCTGCGGTGAGGAATCCACCGCAATATAATATGTGATGCCACCATAGCTGATGCGGGTGGTCTCCTCACGGGGGGCTGAATTCTGAATCGCGTCAACCAGCACTTGCACTGGGTTCTTATTGGTCCTCTGCGCAATTATCTTGAAAGCATTGCGAACGATATTATAGGCCTTGTGTTTCTTGCCTGTCGCCCCAGCGCCGCGTATGGTCCTGCCACCCAGCTTCCTCGCGCCAGGCCCGGACCTCATCACCTTATTTATCAAGCGCTCTACCACCGAAACTTCGGCCTTTCCGAACTGCTTGCTGGCGTGTCTTCCCCCAGAGTGAAGGACAAAGGGGGCATCCAAGTGAAGGTACTGCTTAATTCCCGGATCTTTGACCTCTATCTTCTCGATATCCCATTCCCCAAAGTACTTGAAACCCAAGCAATCACCTAGTCGGCTTTTCCTTGCGTCCTTTCACGAGTTCTTTTAGCGAAATGCCGTTAACCTTCGTGACCTTATAACGAACTCCGGGGATGTCACCATAGGCCCCACCCTTGGCTCCACCTATTCCTTCGACGATAACCTCATCATGCTCATCGATGAACCCTATAGCACCATCCCCTGGCGCGAAGGCAGTTATCTGTCTGCCATTTTTAATCAGCTGGACCCGAACACATTTGCGGATAGCTGAGTTGGGCTGCTTGGCTTCAATTCCAACCTTCTCTAGAACTATGCCCCTAGCTTGGGGAGCTCCTTCCAAGGGGTCTGCTTTCTCATCTAACCTTAACACGCGGCGTTTATACTGGGCACTCTTCCATCTAAAGCGCTGCCTTGTGACCCGCAGCTTCCTTGCCGCAAACTCCCCTCTAGGTGCCTTCATATTACTCACTTATATCAGTAGTTAGTGTTGAGGTTTTATAAATCATATAAGTATTACGTCACTTATACCGTGGTTCCTCTCGGCAAGCTTTTTTGCTATTTGAATCTTTTTGCCCCCACGTCCGACGGCCAAACCTTTATCCTGCAGTTCTACGTTGACCATGGCCACTTTCTTCTCTCCCTTCTCCACTATCTTGATGCTCTGTACCCTCGCCGGCAAGAACACGTTTTTCAAGAACTCCACCGGATCATCCGAGTACTCGACCACTTCGATACCTCTTCCTATCACGCGCCGCGCCCTCTTTACCTTATCTCCGCCGCGCCCGACCGCCATCCCGAAATCCCCTTTGTTGACGACAAAAGTCACGTTGCCACCGAAATCATTGATGATGCAGTCGCGTACCCGCGCCCCGGTCAGGCCTTCAAAACTTGCTATGAAGCGCATCTCCTCTGCGGTGAATTTTATGGTCATCTTCGGCCCTCGGTGCTAAGGATGTTTGAGTTACCAGGATCCAACACTACCAGCATATCCACAGTAAAAGGTTTCCCGCAGGCAAGTCCGAGCGAGGTGCTGTCTCCCTCATAAACACGCAGCTCCACGCCAGCCAATCGGGAATAATGCCTTGCATCCTCTAGAGCTTCAGGCGCACAGTTGGAGGCGACTATCACCAGCTTTGCCTGTCCGTTTTTAAGCGCCTTCAGCGACCTGTTCGTCCCGATGATGACCTTGCCGGTAGCCACGGCCTGCGCTATCTTCTTACTTAGCTCCACTTTCTTCCCTCCGCATCACTAGCTCCACCATCCCCGTACCAATCGGGATCGGCTGCCCGGCAATAACGTTTTCAATTATTCCATCAAGGCGATCGCTCTCGCCGTGCACACATGCATCAAGCAGATGTTTAGTTGTGATCTCAAAGGAAGCCCGGGCAAGAACGCTGGATTTTTCCCCACTGACCCCGTGCCTTCCGACCTGGCTTACTTCGCCCGTGGCCGTCATCATGTCCGCCACCAGCATTATGTGTCTGATGTCAACATCGAGCCCCTGCTCCTCCAACGTCTTCACCGCCTCGTTAATTATGGCATTTCTTGCCGCCTCAATTCCCAATACGCTTTCAATCTCATGAACATTATTGGTGGTCGTCCTCGTCGCATCTACTTCGGGCATCATCAAAATCTCGGCCAAGTTGGAGCCCTCGGTGTAAACCACGTATTCATCCCCTTCCATTTTAACCACGACCCTAGTGATGCCCTTCACTCCCCGAAGCGGCATCGCTCTGACCCGAGAAACCAGCCTTCGCAACTCCGTTAGCGAAGCAGTCTCTGGTTTGAGACGTAGCTTATAACCATCAATCGTTATGTCCAGCTTGGGTATCTCCCTTAAAATATCGGCAATCTTTGAAGGCGTCAAATCCTTGCGCTGCAGACGGGATCGGTCTAGTGTGATGATGAAAACTGAATTTATGAGGTCCACCTCTGTCTGCAAGGCCAAATCCTCGACCGTGGTTAGTTCTACCTTCTGGGCGAACGCCTTGGCTTTCTCCTTGCTTTTGGCATAGGGCTCCTTCAAGTAAATAGTCATCAAAGCTGCGGACGGTGCCTTTCTGGCATCTATTATCTCGATAAGACGGGGCAAACCCAAGGTAACGTTGAGCTCGGCGACTCCTGCATAGTGAAAAGTCCTGAGGGTCATCTGAGTACCTGGCTCGCCTATGGACTGCGCCGCCACCGTACCGACCGCCTCGCCCGGTTCCACCAAGGCCTTGTAATATGCCTGCTTGACGCCGTCGAGTATCTCCTTGAGCTGCTCTCTAGTTATGGCCCTTTCTTTACTTACACGAATCAGACTGCTCTGTAGCTCGCGAAGAATTGACTCCGGCAGCTCGCCTTCGAGCTTTGTGACTTCGCTTTTTATCGTGTCAGATGAAACCCCGACCACAACATCACCCGAGCACCCTGTCTATGATCTTCTCGACGTTAACCGCCTTACCGCGGTCGCTGCGCGCTGGATCAACGCCGTCCTCTCCGTAGGTGAACTGAATTATGGCGCCTCGGTCGTCTCTTACGGTCCCATCGTACTCGACACGGAGATCCTGGAGAGCGTTGATCAACCTTCTCTGCATGTAACCACTCTGAGCCGTTCTCACCGCAGTATCAACAAGTCCCTCCCTGCCACCCATGGCGTGGAAGAAGAACTCCAGAGGCTGGAGGCCGTCCTTGTAGCTGGAGCTAATGAAGCCGCGGGACTCAGCGCCCAAATCTCCCGGCTTAAAGTGGGGCAACGTCCGGCCCCGGTAACCTCGGCTCAATCTCTCGCCACGGACTGATTGCTGGCCAACACAGGCCGCCATCTGTGTAAGGTTCAGCATGCTGCCTCTCGCTCCGGTTCTCGCCATGATAACCGCATGATTATTCAAACCCAGAAATTCCTCAGCGATTGCGCCCGCCTTGTCCCTGCTTTCGGCTAAAACCTCCATTATCCTCATTTCCAAGGTTTCCCGGAGAGAGCGTCCTGGTAGCGGCTCCATCTCGCCTGAGTTATAAATCTCAATAAGCTCGTTCACCTTCTTTTTGGCTTCCTCGATGCCTTCCACAATCCTCTCCTTTGCCTCTGGAGGTATGTCCTCGTCGTCGATGCCCGTGGTAAAGCCGAACATCATCGCAGCGGCTATCGACAGCCTTGTGACTCTGTCCAAAAACTCTCGTGCCGTGTCGGTACCGTAATCCTTAACAATTGTGTCCAATATCTCACACCTGTCAAGCGCTTTGAAACTGTTCGCGTCTATCACGCCCGTGAGCAACTGCCCCTTCTTTATGGTAACATAAGCGTCTATCTCACATTCTTCCTGTTTACACCTCGAGCAATTCTCGCATATCTTGGCCTTGAAAGTCAAATTGAGGTCCTTTGGTAACAACATGCTGAAAATTTGCTTTCCGGTCCAGTATTCGAACCCCTTCTCCTTAACAGCAGGTTTCGGCAGTTCCGACAAAATTCCAGCATAAGCTATCAGTTGCTGGGCCTGCTCGCGGGTCAACAACCGGCTCTTATGGGTTAAAAGATAGGCGCCAGTGATGTGATCCTGAATGCCCCCGATAATGGGGCCGCCGAACCTTGGCGAGAGTATCTGTTCCTGCACCTTCATTAAAATGCGGGCCTCGGCCTGCGCCTCCTCAGACTGAGGTGCATGAACGTTCATCTCATCTCCATCAAAATCGGCGTTATAGGGCGGGCAGACGCTGAGGTTAAGCCGGAAGGTTCTCCCAGGCAGCACTTTTACCTCATGGGCCATGATTGACATCCGGTGTAATGAAGGCTGTCGATTGAACAAGACGATGTCGCCATCCCGAAGATGCCGCTCCACAGTATAACCGGGGGCCAGATTATTGGCTATCTCTTCTCGATCCGCATAGCGAAGGTCAAACCTTTTGCCCTCATGATTTATCACACAGTTGGCACCGGGGAAAATATCTGGTCCTCTCCGGACGATATTACGCAACTCCTCCAAGTTATATTCGGTAACACGGACTGGGATCGTGAGAATCTTCGCCACATACTCAGGGACGCCGATTTCATTGATACTTATGTTCGGATCCGGTGACACCACCGTCCTTGCCGAGAAGTCCACACGCTTTCCGGAAAGGTTTCCTCGGAATCGTCCTTCTTTCCCCCTCAAACGCTGGGATAGTGTGCGAAGCACTCTTCCGGATCGGTGCCTCGCCGGAGGTATTCCGGAAACCGCGTTGTCAAAATAAGTCGTGACGTGGTACTGAAGCAATTCCCATAAATCCTCAACGATTAAGTGCGGTGCACCGGCCTCGATGTTCTCGGCCAAGCGTTGATTAATCCGGATGATGTCTACGAGTTTGTGTGTCAAATCATCTTCAGAACGAACTCCGGACTCCAACGTTATGCTGGGCCTGACAGTCACTGGGGGTACGGGTAAAACGGTAAGCACCATCCATTCCGGCCTCGCAACTTTTGGATCTATCCCTAGCAGAAGTGCGTCATCGTCATTTATTTTCTCCAGCCGCTCACGAACATCGCTCGGTGTCAGGCGGTTCTTACCCTCGATGAAAGTAGTCGGTTTTTCAAACTTTATTGCCGCCTGCTTTTCTCCGCAGTGGGGGCACTTTTCAACCGCGGTGGCGCTTCTTATCACTTGGGCTGAAATCTCCCACCATTTACCCCCGCTTTTCCGAGACTCCTCGATTAACTTGCGGTAGTGCTCTATCTTCTGATCCGACAACAATATCCGACCACAATCCTTGTTTCTACAAATTGAACGCAGGCAATCGTAAATAATCTCCACATAGCCCACGTGAATAACCGGCCTGGCCAGCTCTACATGTCCGAAGTGTCCCGGACATTCACCGGCGCGACCTGAGCACGTTCGGCACCTGAGTCCCGGGTCAACGACTCCTAGCCTTGTATCCATCAAGCCCCTATCTATCGGAAATCCGTCGTCGTCGTAAGTGTCCGCAGCAACTATTTTAGTGACCGATATCTTGCGGATCTCATCCGGTGACATCAGGCCGAAGTCGATTCTGTCAATCTGTTTTGGTATTCTCATCATCCTGACCACCTAAGCTCTGTCCCTCAATCTTATCCTCGGTGACATGCACAGAGATTTTAACTCGTCCATCATAAGCTTGAAGGCATACGATATCTGAACCTCATAGATCTCCGAGTCTTCATCGCACAGCGGGCAATAGGCCCGGTCGCTGCGTCGATCGTATACAGCGAACGATCCACATTTTCCACAGATTAACCCGGTATATCTGTCGGAGGCATCGAGAAGACGTTCGTTAAGCAGCATTGCCGCACCATGTCCGATCAAGCAGTCACGTTCCATCTCACCGAAACGCAATCCCCCTTCCCTCGCTCTGCCCTCGGTGGGCTGGTGGGTCAGTACTTGAACCGGACCGCGTGAGCGTGCGTGAATTTTGTCCGCGACCATGTGGTGCAGTTTCTGATAATAACAAACTCCAATGAAGATATCCACCGGAATCATCTCGCCGGTAATTCCATTGTAGAGTACCTCCTTGCCCGTGTGCTTGAACCCAAAGGATTTCATTGTTTCTCTGATTTCCTTTTCCGACATCCCGGAAAAAGCCGTCCCATCTATCCTTTTACCTGTGCAGGCCCCGACCTTACCGGCGACCATCTCAAGAAGCTGTCCCACCGACATTCGCGAGGGTATGGCATGTGGATTAATTACGATGTCCGGAGTTATTCCGTCCTCGGTGAACGGCATGTCGGCTCCAGCCAAGGTAATCCCGATAACTCCTTTCTGACCGTGCCTTGAGGCCAGTTTGTCCCCGATTTCGGGAATCCTCAAATCCCGGACCCGAACCCTAACAAACTTATTGCCCTCGGACGTCATGCTCACCAACACCATATCAACAATGCCCTCCTCACTGGGCCTCACCCTGATGGAGCTCTCCCGGCGACCGTGCTCAACAGCTAGGCCGAACTCGTCTATTTCCTCCAAGAATCTCGGGGGGCTGGTGCGCCCGATTAAAACGTCCTCCCCTTTGACTATCGATTCAACTTCGGTTACCCCATCCTCACCCAAGTTTCGATAAAGGCTCGCGTCCGCATAGCCCCTTATCTCCTCGCTTGGGACCTCAAACTTGTCCTCCTGGCCTCCGGGATACCGCGCCTCCTCGGCCTCATATATCCGGTAAAAGGTAGTCCGACCCATGCCCCGATCAATAGAAGCGCTGTTTACTATCAAGGCGTCTTCCATGTTGTAGCCTCCGTATGTCGCTATGGCAACGACGAGGTTCTGCCCAGCTGGCCTTCGGTCAAAACCAACGGCGTCCATGACCCGTGTCTTCACTAGGGGAACCTGCGGATAATGCAGGAAATGACCGCGCGTGTCCACCCGTTTGTGAATGGAGGTCGTTGTCAGCCCCAGTGCCTGCTTGGCCATGTTGGCACCGTAAGTATTACGCGGCGATTGATTGTGTTCCGCATAGGGAACTAAAGCCGCACTTATGCCCAGTATTGCCAACGGATGCAACTCCAAGTGGGTATGCTCAGGCGTCAGCTGATTCTCAAAGACGGCGATATAGGTGTTTTCCTCCTCCTCTGCATCAAGGTACTCCACTATCCCTGCCTGCACTAGGTCTCGCCAAGTCATCTTGCCCTCTTTGACCATCCTTACCATCTCTGGAGTTAGCTTGGATTTTCCTTCTTCCACGACAATGACCGGTCGCCGCACTCTGCCGGCGTCGGTGTTAATCCTGATCTCGTTGGTGTCCTCCCTGTAAGCCACATTGACCTGCTCATCCAAGTTCCCCTTGCGGCGATGTTGCTTTAGCTCCTCAATGAGCCGTTTACCATCTTCCGTCGTGCCGACCAATCTGCCATTTATGTACACGGCTGCCTTTCCTTTCCTCTCGCTGCCCTTTGTAATTCTGCTTACGCCCAACTTGTAAATTAAACGTTCAACCTTGCTTTCGTCGGTGCCGGTTGAAATCTCCGCCATGAGAGCGAGGTTTTTAACCAGTCCGCAGTTTGGCCCTTCCGGAGTCTCGCAGGGGCAAATTCTCCCCCAGTGGGTCGGGTGCAAATCACGGGCCTCAAAGTGGGGCTGGCTTCGGCTAAGAGGAGAAACCACGCGCCTGAGATGGGATATTGCTGCAATGTAGTTAGTCCTATCCAGAAGTTGGCTGACCCCAGTTCTGCCACCAGGCCAGTTTCCCGTGGCCAAGGCGTGTCTTATTCTTTCGGTCAAAACGTCCGCACGAGCGGCGGTTCTGAGGTTCATCTCGCGGCCCCGGGCATAAGCCCGCTCAAGTTGATACTTTATATCTCGGGTCAGGTTAAGAAACGCCAACCGGAATACGTTTTCCAGCAGGTCCCCGGCAAGCTTCAACCTTTTATTCCCATAGTGGTCCTTGTCATCAACATCCCGGCGACCCAACGCTAGTTCAATTACCTGTTCGGCCATGCTGCCCAGATAATACCCCTTGGCTATCCGATCCTCGGGTCTGGAGCCTATGTGCGGCAACAAATATTTATCTAGGACCTCTTGGGCCCGCTGCAACCGATACTCACGAGTTTGTCCGATTGCGACCCTCTTGCCGATGATGTCCAACGCGTCCTCCTTGGTCTTTACATCGATTGCCTCCTGCAGATTCTCAAAAAGTTCCCTGATGATTTCTGGATCCTCAGAAACCGCATTGACAATTTCCTTGTCGCTCTCGATACCCAGCGCGCGCATGATTACCACGAGCGGTACCTGACCGGGAACCGCCGGAAAGGCCACCCGCAGCAAACCATCCCGCTTTCTCTCGACTACCACCAATGACCTGAAGCCGCGATGCGTGGAAAAGACCTTGGCGACTTCCGTGCCCATGTGCTCGTCACGCTCAACTAAAATCGCATTCGAAGCCAAATCCTCCTGAGTCACGATGACGCGCTCGGAGCCGTTGATCACAAAGTAGCCGCCGGGATCGAGGGGATCCTCACCGACATTTATCAGCTGCTGCTCATCCAACCCGTGAAGCCTGCAGATTTTTGACTTCAACATTACCGGCAGCTCGCCGATATAGACCTCCTCGGGGGCTTGTTCCCTTCCATTTTTAACCAACTTCATCTCGAGTCTGATGGGGGCGGTGTAACTCAGGTTTCTAAGCCTGGCCTCGCTGGGAAACAGCGGGGGCCTAGAACCGTCGGTTTCCTTTGTTGAGGGTGAATCCAGATAAATCTTGCCAAATTTTACCTTTACCCCTTCAATATCGAGGTCTATGCCGCCGATCTCATCAATAACTTGCTGCAGCCCTCTTTCAATGAAATCGTTGTATGAATCCAGATGTTGCCTGACCAAACCCTTTTCTCTGAAGAAAGCTTCAACCAACGGCCAAGTGTCCTGCAACCTACCACCTATCCCTCAATCACATACCTGTAAGCAACCGCTTTCCCGGCGGTGGGGCTGTTCCTAGTGATCTTAATAACATCGCCTGGCTTGCCCCCTATTTCCTTCACCGCAGGATCTGAACTTTTTATCAGTGGAAGTTGATAAAGGCTTATCTTATACTTCTGGAGTAACTCTTCTACCTTGTCCTTGGATAGGACTTCATGCTTCGGCACCAGCACGTGCCTTCCGACTTGGAATTCTTCCGGCATTTTTTCACCAACCGCATTCACAGGCGGGCCCGGAGGGATTCGAACCCTCGACAGCCGGCTTAAAAGGCCGGTACGCTAACCAGACTGCGCTACGGGCCCCAGAAAGCGGTTAGAATCCAATTTATCCATTTCGCCATTAAAGTTCGTCTCATTTCCTTTTTAAGGTTTTCGAGTCTCGGTTTTGGGCTCAAACCCCTCGCGCCCAACCGCTTTTTCGGCACTTCTTCTCAAAATCCTGATGTTTTTAATTATATCACCTTTACCGTAGACCGAAAAACCGGCAACCAATATGTTCGCTCCCGCCTCCACGACCAAGGGAACGTTCTCTTCGTTCAGCCCGCCATCCACCTCTATTTCGGTGCCCAAGCCGTGTTTCTCGACCATCTCCTTGACCTTTCTTATCTTAGGCACTATGGAAGGCAGGAACTTCTGACCCCCGAAGCCCGGATTTACCGTCATTATCAAGACAAAATCGAGATCCTCCAAGACAAAATCGAGCATATTTAACGGTGTGGCTGGATTAAGCGCCACTCCAGCTTTAGCTCCAAGCTCTTTAACATGATGGATGGTGCGCTGCAGATGGACGCTGGCCTCAGCATGTACGGAGACCATATCCGCTCCGGCACTGATGAAGTCCTCCAAAAAGTTGTCCGGTCTTTCAACCATGAGATGAACATCAAAAGGTAACTTGGTCTTCTCCCTCAACCTCTTGACCACCGCAGGACCAAAGGTTATGTTGGGCACGAAATGTCCGTCCATTATATCCCAGTGGATGAGATCTGCCCCGGCTTCTTCTGTCTTTTTTATTTCTAAACCGAGCTGGCTGAAGTCGGCTGAAAGTAAAGACGGGGCGATCTTTATCTTCATCTATCTTTTCCTCCTCACTAACTTCTCTGCAGCTTTAACTATATCTGCACTCGTCAGCCCGTATTTGGCAAAAAGTTCTCTCCAGGGTCCCGACTCGGCATAGGTATCTTTTATACCCACCCGAACCATTGGAACTGGATTCTCCTCCGCGAGGACCTCTGCAACGGCTCCGCCGAGTCCCCCAAAAATAGTGTGTTCCTCAACCGTTACGATGGCACCGGTATCTGCCGCGGCGCGCAAAATCGTCTCTTTATCAATTGGTTTGATGGTGTGGAAGTTTATGACACCGGCTTTTATCCCTCGGTTCGACAATTCCTGTGCCGCCTTTAAGGACTCGGAAACCATAACGCCGGTGGCCAAGATGGTGACATCCTCCCCTTCCTTGAGAGAAATGCTCCGCCCTATCTCAAATTTTAGCTTCTTTCCCTGAGACCTGTACCCTTCTTCATAAATCTGGGGAGTCTTGGGACGATTTAGTCTCATATAAACGGGGCCATAGGTTTTTGCAATTTTCTTGGTGGCCACCCTAGTCTCTACCGCATCGGCAGGTAGAATCACAGTGACATTAGGCAAGGACCGCATGACGGCAATGTCCTCAATACAGAAGTGGGAGGAACCGTCCTCCCCTACGCTTATGCCACCATGAGTGGTGACCAGCTTAACGTTTAAATTAGGATATGCCACGGATTGCTTGAACTGGTTCAAGCCTTTTTCCACGCCAAATACAGAAAAAGTGCTGGCAAAGGCTATCTTGCCGGCAGAGGCCAATCCGGCGGCAATTGAAATCAGGTTCGCCTCAGCCACCCCTACGTCGAAAAATCTCTCTGGAAATTCTTGAGCAAAAAGAATCGTTCTGGTTGACGGAGAAAGATCGGCATCTAGAACCACGATATTCCTGTCCTCACGACCCAGCTCAACGAGTGTTTCCCCATATGCCTCTCTAGTTCCGGCTAGTTTCTCAAACATATAATTCCTCCAACGCTTTGGCCAGCTCTGTCTCGCTTAAGGGAGTGCCATGATACTTGCATTCACCTGCAAGGAATGACTTTTCCAACATGGGCACCCCCTTGCCTTTTATTGTATAAGCGATGATAACGGTGGGCTTTCCCCTCACCTTTTCCGCTTCATCCATGGCATCCAAAATTTGCTTCATGTCGTGGCCGTCTATCTTGATAACGTGCCAGCCAAAGGCGCTCCATTTTTCGCCGATTGGTTCAAGGTTCATCACTTTCTCCGTGCACCCGCTGAGCTGCTGACGGTTGTAGTCGACGATAGCGGTCAAATTATCTATTTTATAATGAGAAGCGGACATCGCCGCTTCCCAGATCTGCCCTTCATCTAACTCCCCGTCACCAAGCAAAACATAAACACGGTTTGGCTTTTTGTCCAACCTAAACGCCAAGGCCATTCCAACACCTATTGACAGACCTTGGCCCAGCGTGCCTGTGGAGGCATCTACCCCGGGCGTCTTTCTCATGTCTGGATGCCCTTGGAGAATGCTACCAACCTTTCTCAGATTCCAAAGTTCTTCCGTCGGAAAGAAGCCCGCGATTGCTAAAGCGGCATAAAGGGCGGGAGCGGCATGACCCTTGGAGAGGATAAACCTGTCCCGATCTTCCCAAGCGGGATTTTCGGGGTCATAACGCAGCTGGTGAAAATAGATCGCTGCTAGGATGTCGGCACAGGAAAGGGAACCGCCAGGGTGTCCTGAACCTGACTTTGTGGTCATTATCAAGGAGTACCTCCTAATCGTCAACGCTATCTCGGAAAGCCTCTTTATCAACTCGGCATCGTGTGGTGCCATCTTTCTGTTAAAGGGCGCCATTTTCTAGCCACGCTTACTAATTGTTGAAGACTAATTTCGCCTTCAATTTAACATTTTTGGTTTAAAAATGACAGTTTGACGGACATTAAATTTACCGGAAGCCAGCAAGCTCCCGCCGGATATCGCTGGGATCCATCGTATTCGAAACTTATGTCCTGAAAAAACCAAGCACAGCGGAAAACTCACAAAAGTCATTTTAACCCATTAATTGATTAGTAGATGGATTCGACATGAAGATATTCATCGATACCGCAAAAGTTGGCGAAATTAGGGAAGCCATCTCGTGGGGAATAGTTGATGGCGTTACGACCAATCCCAGCTTAATCAGGGAGGCTGTGGAAGAGGAGAGGAAAAGTGGAAAGTACATTGACCTCTGCAGCTACATTGAAGAAATCTGCCGCGCCGCCGGAAGGGAAAGGCCCGTTAGCCTTGAGGTGATAAGTCAGGAGGCCGACTCAATGGTGAAAGAAGCTAGATTCCTTTATCAAAAATTTAACCCCGTTGCCAACAACGTCGTGATAAAAATTCCAATAAATACCCACACCGGGGAAAAGGGAACCGATCACGAAGGGCTGGCGGCCATTAAAAAACTAGAAAGGGAGGGCATTCCTACCAATGTCACTCTAGTCATGACCCCGGAACAGGCGCTTTTAGCGGCAAAGGCGGGGGCCACCTACGTCAGCCCGTTTGCTGGAAGGATTGACGATTATATCCGGAAAAAATTAGACATTAATTTTAGCAAGAACGACTACTTTGACTTTGAGCTGATTCAAGAGATCTTCAAATCAAGGTTAACCAAAACGTTGAAACTAACTTCCGAAGAAAAAATTTCTGAAATTTATTGTGATGATAGGATTAGGCTGCTGCGAGCTAATGGAAATGACAGCGGGATTGTCAGCGGCGTGGAATGCGTAAGGAAGATTGTGAACATCTTCAGAAAGTATAACCTCCCAACGAAAATAATCGCCGCCAGCGTCCGGAACGCGCGCCAGATGCGGGAGCTGGCCGAAACTGGATGCGATATTTGCACAGCGCCGCTTTCAGTTATCAGAGACATGCTCAAGCACCCCAAAACTGAGGAAGGAGTTCAAAGGTTTTACTCCGACGCCATTAAGGCCGGATACGACGAACTATTCAAATCGCTATGAAGCTATCCAAGCGCCAACCTTTGATTCTCAGATGGTGACAGTTGCTCTTTAACTCCATAACCAGATCCACTACACCCGGCGCCCGCGTCGTCCGCCCTTCTTGCGACAACCATCGTGAGGAACGGGTGTGGCATCTTCTATGCGGCCTATCTTCAAACCGGCTCGAGCAAGGGCTCTGATCGCGGCCTGTGCTCCCGGGCCCGGGCTCTTCGGCCCGCTGCCACCGGGCGCTCGAACCTTAATGTGAACCCCAACGAAACCCTTCTCTATCGCTTCCTCAGCCGCACGAGTCGCCGCTTGCATTGCGGCGTAGGGGGAGGACTCTTCTCGATCGGCTTTCACTATCATTCCTCCGGAGTATCTGGCGACCGTTTCGGCCCCGGTCAAATCGGTGATGTGAATTATTGTATTGTTAAAAGAGGAATAGATGTGAGCTATGCCCCATTTTCCTTCCGTCAATTTTCTCCCTCCTCATTATGCTCGTCTGCCCCGGCTGTGTCCGGAATTGTCCCTTCCTCTCCCGACGCCTTCACGGGCTCAGAAGGTCCCTGACTTCCTAACTTGCCCTCGGTGAAGGGCTTACCGGATGCATAACCGACTAGAGGTTCTTCCTTGGCGGAGACCAGATAACTGGGAACATTGACACGTCTGCCTGCTATCGCTATATGGCCGTGGGTGATTAACTGTCTGGCCTGTGACATCGACTGGGCCAAACCCTTTCTATGAACTACTGTCTGAAGGCGCCTCTCCAGAAGCTTTTCAACGGTCAGTCCTAAGACATCGTCCAAGGTGGCATTTTCTCCCACCAGTCCCAAGCTCTGCAATCTGACGATGAGCTGTTTAGTCTCTTTCTCAGCTTGAGGACCCGAAGCAGCCAATAAATCTCTAGCCTGCCTCCGGAAATTTCTTAACAAAGTTTGGGCCCGCCAGATCTCTTCCTTCCTTCGCAACCCGAACTTTGCGAGCACCGCGTCTTCGGCATCCATTCGGTTCTTTTCCCAGGGGTGTGAAGGCCGGAGATATTTCTTCCTCTGGCGTTTCATCTTTCATCACTCAAGCTTAGGCTTTCTTGGCCTCTTTCTCGGACGGCGCGGACTCGGTTTTTTCCTTCTTCGCTTTGGCGGGCTTAGCGGCTTCCTCACGTAGTCTAACTTCCTTTCTCTTTACCCCAACCGTCAGGCCCTTTCTACCGGTGGTCCTCGTGCGCTGACCACGGACGGGCAAACCGAGCTCGTGCCTTATCCCCCGCCGGCTGCGGATGCGGCGCTCCCTGCCTATGTCCGAACGAACTGCCATATCAACATCAGGACCAATAAAATGGACATCCTTACCGGTATCATAGTCCTTTCTCCGGTTAAGCATCCAACTGGGAAAACCATATTGAGAAGGATTCCTGAGAATATTCTCCAGCTGTTCCACCTGTTCCTTGGTAAGGTCTCCAAGCTTCATTGTCGGGTCGATGCCTGCCACTAGAGCCGCCGCCCTAGCATAGGCAAAGCTGACGCCCTTGATGTCGGTCAGCGCCAGCTGGACCTTTTTTTCGCCAGACAGGTCCTTCCCTGCCATCCGCACGATGTGCTTGAACTCAGGCATTGATCCCACGCCTTTTTGCCATAGTCCTTTCAGATAACTGCCTATTTAATTATTGACAACAGCGGTTTTTAGCTGTTCAGTTATTATAGTTAACTTTCAGTTAAAAGCCTTAGGTATGGACCTCGGTACCGCGAATGGCGCCGGGGAGGGGATTTGAACCCCTGCGGCCCGTGAGGACCACGAGCTATCCAGCACCGGCTCCAGGCTCGCGCGTTACCTGGCTACGCTACCCCGGCACCCAATGAAAGTGTGTTTTTACCTTTAAATGTCATTCAACCGCACTAAAATTACAGCGCTGGTAATGAATTCATTTCCACTTTTTAGGATAGGTCCCAGGGCTCATCACTATCCTTTCAGGTTTGGCCACAATTCCGTGGTCGGCCTCATAAATTTCCTTGGACCCCATCGCTGCACGTGCCAGACCTATCAGCTCACCCTTCAGGGTGAAAACGGCAACCAAGTCTCCGACCGAAATTCCGCTGTCGACTGAAAGTACCCCGGGAGCCGCCAAGCTTGCGCCGTGACATATGGCGTCGACGGCTCCGTCCCGAACTACTATCCTTGGCAAATGCTGTACTGAAAGCTCCACGGGCAATATCACACGGCGTAAGGGCTCCTCCCGGCCTTCCTCCTTCCAAAAAACATAGGCGTCGGAGATATCATGCAATCTGACCGAATCCTTCTCTGAGAAAGGACCCGTTCTAGTACGTCTCAGCTCGCTCATATGGGCCCCGCACCCCAAAGCCTCACCGATGTCCGACATCAGCTTACGCATATACGTCCCGGCTTCGCAACCTATCCGCATGAGGACCTCTCTGCCCTCGCACTCAATTAATTCGATGTAATAGACCTTTCTGACACGAAGCTGACGCTTAACCGCTGCCCGCATCGGTGGACGCTGATATATCTCGCCTTGAAAATCCGACAGGGTTTGCTCCAGCTTGTTTTGCGGGACCTCACTGTGAAGGTGCATCACCCCAACATATTCTTTCCCCGAAAGCAGCAGCGTTCGGGCCACTTTAGTAGCATCCTCTAGGGCCACCGGAAGAACTCCGCTGACCCCGGGATCGAGTGTTCCGCCGTGCCCGGCCCTCTGCAAATTAAGCAAAAGCTTGATCCAAGCCACGATCTCGTGGGAGGTAGGCCCTCTAGGTTTATCAAGGTTAATCATGCCCAACCGGATGTGCTCCCGAATCGGCCTTTTTAACGGGTCACAACCGTATTCCGGATCGGTGGTGTCGTGGGCCTTGACGAGCACCTCGCGTTTAATATCTCCGGGCAGTTTTCCCAAGTAGAACACCTAAGACAGACCGGCGGCCTCGAGCGCTCGCTTTACCTCTTCGTCGGAGGCTCCTTTCTGTATTTCAAGCTTTTTCTCGGTGGGTTCCAGATGGGCGATGTTACACCGCCTACGCTTAACGCCCACACCAGCCACTACCACAAAGGTATCATCCAGTTTTTCCACGATCACGCAACGCCTTCCGGCTTCATGCCCGGCGATCTTTATGCAGACCCGACCCACTTCCATCACCATTTTATCGCCTCCTTTTCATGACCGCTTCAATTGCCGCGGCAAGTATTTTGGTTGTCTCAGCGAGCGACAACCTTTCCGTGTTCAGCACGATGTCGAAAATCGAATAATCGTTAACATCAATGTTGTATAGTTTTTTAAATCTTTTTGCCTCACTCTTCTCCCGTTTGACCGTCTCCTCATAAACATCGCGGTACCTCCGGCCCTCCCGTTGAGCTATCCGTTTCACCCTCACTTTTATCGGTGCCGTGAGGAATATCTTGAGATCCGCCTTCTTTGCCATCCAGCCCGCTAAACGGGCATCAATCAAGACCTTGCCGCCCCTCGCTGCATCGGCAATTTTTCTGTCAATCATCTGGTCAATGAAGGGATGAAGTTCCGCATATCTCTGGCCTTCCTTCAAAGTCATGCCTTTTTCCTTGACCAGCTCCCGGAAGATGTCCCCGGCGCATATGTACCTCAGGCTTTTGAACCGCTTTGCCAGAGCTTTAGCCGCTGTTGACTTCCCGGCACCGTGTAGGCCGCTGATGGCAACGGCTACCATTTTCTCAGGCCCTGACCTTTTCGATCAATGCCCTTCGAGAACAGGCGGCACAAAAATAGCCGCCAAAGGGTCGGTTCGGCATCCTCAGGCTGCGAGGCAGGCTTCCCATTCTGCCCCGGTTCTTTCTAGGCACGCCACTCAGCGGCTGGCCGCAGAAAGCACAGGCCGCGGCGGATTTTCTTCTCTCCCGATATTGCCTCGACACCCTTCCGCCAGGGGTGTGAACCTGTCTCTCCTTGTAGGTTCCGGATCGGTATCTTCGCGCGGGCAACTAATCACCTATCACGACCTTTCTAAAGATCTGGGAGAAGCCAAGATAAGTGATGAAGTACCACCAGCCCACCCCGAAGACAACCAACGGGCCAATAAAGGGAAGGTCTATTCTAACGAACGGCAACCAAGCCACCACCCAGCCCTTGAAGAAGTGGTTCAACGCAACCCACAGGACAAAAAGCGGGATCATATAAATGATCGACGGTTTCATCGTCTGCGAGGTGTTCTGCATCATAAGCTTGTTTATCTCGGGTTGCTGCAGCTGAAGTTTGTGCACCAGTTTCATGTCCCTCTTCTTCATCGCCTCACGGTATTCTTTCTGGAAAGCGGCGATCTTCTCCTTGTTCTGTTTCACCAGTTCCCAGTTTACCATTTTTTTAGTTATGAGAGTCACGAAAAACGACACGGCCAAGCTGATTCCAAGGATCACAAAGATGGAATATTCAAAAAGGGGCGATAAATATACCCCCACCAGCGAGGTCGCTTTAGAAACATCGGCCCTCAAGGAAATTATCTCTGACTCTACTGGCGTCTGATAAACCGCCGCAAATTTATTCTTGATTTGCTCATCGAGGGAAGAGTTCACTTCGGCAACGCTTGAACTGAAATTGGCGATATAGTCCTGAAAGGCCAATCCGATGTAGTTCTTGGCCGAGTCACTATCGCCCCGGCGCAAAGATGCGGCCGAAGTATCTAGGTTATTAATGATGCGGAAAAGATCACCGCTGCTTCCTTGTCCCTGCGCCTGGGCCAGCCCTGAAAGCATTAACGCGGACGACAGCGCTAGGACCAGCATCAGGATTGACATCTTTTTCAGCATAAATTCACCTTGGGGCTGAGACTATATTGTGCGCTGCTTTTTAAAACCCTTTAGCGCTATTCTCAGATAATCAAAAAATTGAAAGCGCTGCATAGTAATTCAAGGCGGTTGGGTTGTTCTTCTGAAACGAGGCCCAATTTTATTCTACACGCAATTAATTTCTTCCGCCTCGGCAAGATACAACCTCTTACTCGAAGAACCTCCTGACGGCCGGGAACATCTCCGCGACCTGCTCTTTGGCTATCTCCTGGTACAGGCTGTACATTATGCCAACCGTCAAGAGGATACCGGTCCCGCTGCCCAGAGCACCTAGGAAGTCCGCCCCAGCCGAAAGAAATCCGACGAAGGCACCACCGAGCAGCGCTGCGGTCATGATATAACGGCTCAGCACCCATTCCATGACCCTTACGTCACGCCGAAAACCGGGAATCAACATGCCGGACTTGTCCAGCTGTCTGGCCACATCGCCCGGTCCCATCCCAGTCATGTGCACCCAGAGATAAGCGAATCCCATACTAGCGAGGACTAAGATTAATATGTAAATGACGGCGCGAAGAGGATCGGCGGCTACCTGAGCTAAACCGTTCGGAGCGTCCGTGTAGTAAGAAATCCAAGGCGCATGAAGAAGAGCGGCAAATATCTTCAGGTTGGCGAAAACCGTCATGGCCAAGATGACCGGAATATTTGAGGTGTAGAGGAACCTTATTGGGTAGCGTCCCCTGACCCCACCAAACCTGCCATAGGCCAACGGGATTTCTATCCTCATGCTTTCGGCATAGACCACTATTAAAAAGATGAGCACCGTCGCGATCAGTCCCATCATGTTAGGTAGGTGAGGCCTGAAGAACTCGGCGATGACATCACCATTGCCAAGCGCTGTGCCTATCAAATTCGGGACAACTCCAGTGACTGGATTTAGGGCCTCCCAGACCACGGTCATGGCAACGCCGCCTGCAATAAACAGGCTAACCCCGCTGCCAAAGCCGTATTTTGAGACCACTTCATCAAGATAAATCACCACGATGGCTCCCAGCGTGAGCTGTATCACAAGCAAAATTCCCGCCGGGCTCAGCAACCCTACACTCTTACCGTAATTTCCGGCCAGCACCAGCATGGCCCCCTCAAATATAGCCATAATTATTGCCAAAAATTTCTGAACTCCAGTAAAGAGGGCACGGTCATCACTTTTAGACAAATCCAGACCAACTATCTTGCTGCCCACTAAAAGCTGCATGACTATCCCTGCGGTAACAATCGGACCGATTCCTAGCTCCATCAAGCTACCCGCGTGGCTTGCCAAAACATACCTGAGCTGGCCAAAGAAGTTTTGCGCCCCGGCGTCCCAAACCCCGTTCCCGTTCAGATCCGTAAAAGGCTCCAAGGCGACTTCACCGGGATCCATCACCCCGTTACCGTTGCTATCGATGAAATCAAAAGCCCCGTTGCCGTTAGTGTCCACAAACGGCTCCCGCTGGGCTATACCATAGAGGGGGATCTGGGACATCAAAAAGAAGACGATCAGTGCTATGCCGGTCCAGATAAACCTCTCCTTAAATGGCACCCTCCTTTTGGGAACGGCGACCTCGGGAAGATGACGGACAATCGAATCCAGCACGTAGAGTTTCGAGCGCGGCTTCTGCCCAGTTTCCCCGTCCATCGCCTTCACCCAGCGATAGCCCTGCCACCCGCTTCCTCTAGCTTACGCTTGGCCGAATCCACAAACGATTTCGCCGTGACTTCAAGCTGGTGGGTAACCCGACCGCCGCCCAGGACTCTGTCAACCCCAAGCTTATTCAAATCAACAACGAACTTCTCCCCCGCCTGCCTGGCCACGCCCATTTTAACAAACTTCTCTAAATTCTCGTCGATTTCACCAACGTTTATAACCGTCAAACCGCGACGGACATCATCCGGCCGCGTGAAACCATGTTTGCCGAAGTAGTCCGGCATATACCTAATGATGTATGACCACTTGTGCTTGTGCCCACCGCTCATCCCGGTACCGCCGCGCTCTCCGCTACCCCTTCCTCGCTTGGAGCAGCCCCTGCCGTAGGTGCGCCGTCCCCGCTGTTTTCTCACCTTTTTCCCCCGGCGAATGGTCATAGAAATCCCTCATATCATCCTCAGGAGCAAATCATTTATTTTTTCACCACGATAGCCCAGATCACCCAGATCCCTCACCGAACGTTTGATTGATTTGTAGCCCTTGGACGGCGGATGAAGCCTGAAGACCTTTTTGACACCGATTTCCTCCAATTTCACTTCTTCATTTTCAACGGCCGCCGCCAGCTCTGCCAAACTCGGGAAATTTAACCGGTCCTTGACAATCTCATCAGTAAGCTTCTTGTCGCCAACCAGCCTACCGCGCTTCGCCAAGAGCCGTTTTAAAACATCGGAACTTATCTCACCCCAAGTAACATAATCCTTAACCTTCTGGAGCATCCCTAGAACAGAATCACTATCATCAACCAGTACGCAATGATTAATCCGTGTTAAACCTAGCATCCTCAGCGTGTTTTTAACATCCTGCCTAGCGTTAATATCGCTCCGGATTTTAATCACCGCAAGCTTAGCCACTTACAACACCTGTCTTGCCAAGAGCCACGCGCTCCCGGTATCGGTCACTCATGACCACCTTGGTCGTTTGCTTCAGCGCATTCATCACCGCCATCGAGAAATTGAGCGTCGTGCGCGTCTCACCTTCGGTTCTTGTCCAAGCGTCCTGTATCCCTGCCATGCGAAGTATGGTCTTCGGGATCTCTGCCGAAGCCAGACCGAGACCGCGGGGGGCTGGCTTTATAAAGACCTTGACGCTGCCGCTCTTTCCGGAAACTTCAAAGGGAACCGAGTGGCTTCGCCCACAACCACACTCCCAACTGCCACAGCCTCGGGCCACCTCGATCACGTTCAACTTGGCCACCTTAACGGCTTTTTTAATGGAAGAACCTATGTCCCTGGCGCTGGCATGACCAACACCCACGACGCCATCCTTGTTGCCGACCACGGCCACCACGCGATACTTTACCCGGCGCCCCGACTTGTGCATCCTTTGAACCAGAGTGACCTCAAGGATGTCCTCCTGAATGCTCGGAACCAAGGCGTCGACGATTTCGCTTTCCTTGATCGGCTTTCCGGCTCTCAGGATCTGGGAGATGTCGGTGATCTTGCCCTCCTTAACCAATCGCCCCAAGCTGGTGCGCGGCTGCCACCGCTCAATGTCAAAAGCCTCTCGCTGCCTCATCATTTCAACCACCGAACTGCCTGATAACCTCCTGTTTCACCGAATTAAAATGATCCGGTATCTGCTCGGGAATCAGTCCCCGTGATAAATAACTAGAGAACCGCGACATATATGCTCTTTCGTCCTCCTTTTTCAGCTTCTCAGCATATTTAGATATGTCTGCGCCACTTATCCTCTCCTCTGACGGCAATACCTCTTCTTGGTGCGGTATTTGCAGGCCGGCATCTAGGGCCCCCCGCAACACGGCAAAGACCTTAGCGCCCTTGGTGGGGCGTCTCATGCCGATGTCCAACACTGCCTCTTTCACACCTGCCTTTAAGGCGCGGTATCCACAAAGTAAACCAACCAGATAAGCGGCAGGCAGATTGGAAGTTCCGTCCTTCCAGCCAAAATTCTCCAGCTGTTTTGAATGGGCTGAAACTAACACTTGATCCCCCTGGGGGGAAAATTTCACCAACTGGGCAGAAACGTGCTTCAACGAAACTCTGACAACCAGCCTCGGCATTCTGGACCTTAATAACTTGAGCCTGTATCGATAATCGGTCCTACCTTCTCTTTTTCGCCTGAATTCAACCTTGAACCGAGGTCCGGATGCTTTCATTTCAATCACTTCAGAATTCCTTTTTCCTTGAGATAAAGATTCAAATGAGCTTTACTCCGGAATGAGCCGCCTTTTACCATCAGGTACAGCTTTCGATACTGCCTCTGGTCAATCACGCCCTCTTTTCTCAACTCTTTCAGTCTAGCCCGCAACGGCCGAACCGTCTTTATCCAGTTGGCCTTTCTGGGTGACCTTGCACCGCGAGCCCCCTTCCGCGACCCCATTCCTCCCCGTCTTCCTGCCTTTCGCTTTACCTTCCGCACTCTCAACCTGCCACGGCTAATTCCGGCTTCAGGCTTCGCTCTGATGGCGCCTTGTTTAATAAGTCGTTTAATATCCTCACGGGTAATAGCAGCGGAAACGTCCGTAATGCGGCTAGGGTCTATCCAGACCCTGTTCACGCCAACCTTAAGAATCTCAGCTGCCAGTCTTTTCTTCGCGTCCAGCTTCATTCTTACTTACCCCCGGATTTAACACCCTTATCTTTAGCTCTTCCGCCCTTTTCAAAATCTGCTCCCTCTTTCTCCCTCCCACGCTTGCAGCAATTCTAATCGCCTGTTTCGTGGCATCTATCTTATCCAGATCAGATAAGCTCTTCACCAAGACCTCGGCAACACCGGAGGGATGAAGACCCCTGAGGCTCTTGGGATTCCGGTAGCCTATAGTAACTAAGCTGCCCTTGCCTTTTATCCTAAGACGAAGCTTGCTGTCTCGGCCCCTAGGCTTACGCCACTTCTCCCCCAGTCTCTTGAACCGGAACCATTCTTGGCGTCTGAACTTTGGCAAGCGTCTTTTTTCCATTCAATCACGACCTTTCCGCTATGTAACATCCGTCTTGGAAAATTCTTCGATCACGGTACTTTACAGAAGTTGCCTGTTCGATGTTAAAAGCAGTTTGTCCCACTTCTTCTTTGTTGATCCCGCTAACAATAATTTCGTCACCTTTTACTTCTACCGCAACATCACCAACTATCTCGGCAACCCGCGGAGACCTCTCGCCCAAAAAGTTGTGTATCATCACACGTTTTCCCTCAACCTTCACGGTTATTGGAAAATGAGAGTATACTGTGCGAAGTTTGTAAACAAAACCCTCGGTGACTCCCTTTATCATGTTCAGCAGATGGGCTCTCACGGCACCGAGCGCGGCCCTGTTTCTACGACGCGGCGAAGCTATCTCCAAGGTGATGACGCGACCATCGGCCTTTATCCCCAACCCGGGCAAATCAAACTCTCTCGAGAGCTTTCCCTTTTTTCCACTAACCTCGACTCGCTTGCCCTCGACCTTGGCTTCCACACCATCAGGTACTTCTATTTTCTCTTGCATTATTCGCGACATGCTCCAACCTTTTTGTCCCGTCTACTCTCCGTTTTTCACTATTAAAAGCGTGAGGTTAACCTCGTGGGATCAATAAACGTAGGCGAGTAGCCTTCCGCCCAAACCAAGCTCCTTCGCTTTGGTGTGGGCCATAATCCCTTTCGAAGTTGAGACAATAAGCAAGCCAAATCCGGATGCCAAAAGATAGCGTTTTTCCCACTTCTCGTACTCATTCACTTTTACGGCAAACCTTGGCTTTATCGCTCCACATCTGTTAATCTTTCCCTTAAGCTCCACTCGGAACTTCCCCGACTTACCATCATCGATGAACTCAAATGCCCCGATGTAACCCTCATCCTGCATTACCTGAAAGACCTCCCGGATTAGTTTCGAGGCTGGGTCGATGATGACCTCCTTCTTTCTGGCCCGCTCGTAATTGTCGATCTTTGAAAGCGCATTCGCTAATGGATCCAGTAACATGGCAATGCCTCAGCTGTATTTGGTAAAACCCAATTTGGGTGCCAGCTCCCTAAAGCAGCGGCGGCAGAGCCTCAACCCGTGTTGCTGATAGACATGGCCGTAGCTGCCACAGTGCATACACCGGTGGGCCCCTTTTCCAAATTTCTTTTTCGTCATTGTAACACCTCAATTCCAAAATTGGTAGTCATAAAATTTATCGCTTCCTCTCTGGTAATACAGTGTTCTTTAGGGACAGGTCTCCTCAGCAAACTTCGCCTCTTTATTCGATATCCCGGCCTTTCCAGTACTACTGAAACATCCATGCCGAACATGCCAATCTCCGGATCGTAGGAAATTCCTGGGATATCAATGTGCTCCTTAATGCCAAATGAAACGTTACCATTATCATCGAAAGAAGTTGCCTTGAGCTTGTTATCAACCGCCTCAAGGAGCTTTTTCAAAACCCCGATGGCTCTATCTCCGCGCAGGGTAACCTTACAACCTATGGGTTCCCCCTTCTTCACCCTCCAATCACGGACGGACTTTCTAGCATAGGTCCTCGTCGGCTTCTGACCCGCGATCATTTCCATCACCCTCTCCGCCTTGGCTAGCCTATCGCCACCTTCACCGACGCCGATGTTCAACACTACCTTTTCGACCCTAATCTCTCGCATTGGGTTCATCCACTCACCGACAAGCTAATGGCTGGCTTTTCCCTGCCCAAGACAAAAATGTAGTGCTCAGGTGCTTGAAAAGTCACGCCGTCGTTTTCTAGGGTAACTATATTGGGCTGAGGTCCGAAAATCGTCTTTATCTCAGCAATCTTGCCGACCTTGCTAACGTTGCTGCCACCTGTGACCATCGCGATGCTTCCTACCTTGAAGGGTAGCCTTTCTAGAACCTTTTGCTCCGGCAACGATATTTTCACCACGTCGCCGATTTTATAATCTAAGAAATCCCCGACAACATTTCTGCCATCATGAAAGGTGAGTTGTATCTTTTTACCCTTCACGTATTGCTTTCGGATGATTTTGCAAAGTTTAAACGAGGCCTCGGAGGGGACAATTTTCACGGGAATTAATCTGCCTAGATGATCGAGAAGAATTCTGTAGCACGCGTCAAGTGCCGGTAAGTGAACCACATCCATAAAACCGACCGGAAAACCAGACGCGCGCCTGACTTTTCCGTCGACAAGGACCTCTCCTCGGCTAATTGCTCCATCGGCCTCGCGCGCGGTTCTAGCTACAGCAAGATAATCCCGCAACAAAACTCGAAGTGGTATTGCCCTGTCAGCAGGGTGCGGCCCTGGAGCCGGCTTCATTGTCCAGACCGCCGACTTACGCGGCAACTTCAATGTCCGCGGTGCTGCATAACGCTTCAAGTGCCTGCTGCTGCCCTTCTTAGCCACTCTCTGACCTCCCCTCTACTCTACCTAACCGTTCCTTATCCTCGACTAGCTTTAACAACATAACGTCGGCTGGACGTATCGGTCGGTTAACCTGAGACCCGTCGCTCTTGGTGATACTGGCTCCTTGGACGGTGATTGTCAAGTCTTTGGTGTTCACCTCTAAAACTTCGCCTTCCAGTTTCTTGAAATCACCCCGCAAAATTTTCACACGGTCGCCCTTTCTCACCGGGAGCGACCGCACTTTATATTTCTCACGCAACTCCTTGCTGAGCCTAGCTGCCATCAACTTGTTCCTCCGGTGAAGAGGCAGTGAATAAAGCCTAGCCCGCTGCTTTCTCGGCTGACTGGAAACCATAGTTCACACCACGATTGAAGCTATACCTGCCACTTTGGGCCACCTTTCGGCCGCCTCTCGCGCAATCGGTCCTTTGATTTCCGACCCTCGAGGCGCTGCCTCAGGGGTTATCAGGACCGCAGCATTATCCTCAAACATCACGCGCATGCCATCAAGGCGACGGTACTCCTTTCGCTGTCGCACCACCACTGCCTGGACAAGCTGCTTTCTGAGTTCAGGTGTTCCCTTTTTCACCGAAGCCACTACTCTGTCGCCCACGCCGGCCTTGCCCATCGCCCTGTGCCGCCCTTTATATCCCATGACGTTTATTATCTGGATCTCCCGGGCTCCGGTATTGTCAGTGACTACCAGCCTCGCACCAACCGGAAGCACGCGCACGGGGGTAACCGCGCTCACACCTATGGATGTGCCAGCACCTTTCTTTCCCATTCCATCACCCTAATTTCTGAACGACCACGAAGGCCTTCGTTTTACTCAGCCTTCGGCACTCCATTATTTTTACTCTATCTCCCGTCTTCGCCGAGATGCAGGGTGGGTTGTGGGCATGATATTTTGAGGTCCTCCGTTCATATCGCTCATACTTGGCAATCCAGCGCATGCGCTCAAGCTCGACCGTTACCGTCCGTGCCATTTTATCGCTGACGACAACGCCCTCCAGCGCCTTTCCCCGAACCGAAAGATTGCCGTGGAAAGGACACTTGGGGTCTGAACATTTCTCCTTAGGCGGCTCAATTCCCATCCCAATCATCACCATCACCTCTTCCGCTTGACCCTTTCCTCGGGCCGGCCAACCAGTTTCTCGCCCTCGATGATCACGGCCTGCCCGTCGGGGAGCTTTATCTCGAAAGATGAACCTGACTTGGGAACAATCTTCGCGGCTGACATATGCTCAATCACCAGCATGTCTCGCGTTTCGTCCAAAATCTTGCCGTAGACGCCCAAAAGAGTAGGATCGGAGCTACTCACGACCTGTGCCTCGAGCCCAATAAGCTCGTGCCGCAAGATGTTCCTTTTGGTTAACGGCATAACGCCACCTATCTCATGTTTATCATCTCAGGAGTGAACCCAAGACTCACGAGCACTTCCTTTACCCGTTGTTCATGGTGCCCCTGCAACTCTATGCGTCCATCCTTCCAAGTTCCACCGCAGGCAAGCTCTGATTTCAGTTTCTTGGTCAGGTCCTTGATGCTGACCTGCTTCTCATCGAGGCCCTCTATGACCGTCACGACCTTGCCGAACTTTCGCTTGATAACATATACGTTTATCCGTTGCTGCTCTCGGGCTATCTCCTCGCAGACGCAGAGTTCCTTGGGCAGACCACAAACCTTACAGATCTCTTGCAGTGCTCATCCACCTCCTCGCTGTTTTTCCCTTATAATGGTAAGGATTCTGGCGATTGCCCGCTTGAGTTCCCGGATTTTCGCCGGATTCTCCAGCGAGCCCCCCGCGGCTGCCGTGGCCTTGGCCCGGGCCAGTTCTGACCGTAGCTCTCTCAGCTTCTGCAGCATCTCGTCGGGACTCATCGACCTTATTTCCTCAGGCTTGAGCGTCGCCATCGTTAACACCTTCCTTATCCTTCTCGTCCTTGGTTTCCTCGACCTTTTCACCAGCAGGTCGCTCCTCCACGCCTTCTCCAGAGGTCTTCTCTACCTTAGGCTCCTCGGCCTTTTCACCGGCTGGCTTTTCCTTCATTTCTGGCGCGGGCTCCGCAATCTTTATCTCTCCCGGCAAGGGGACGTCCGGCGGCATTATGCTCACTTTGATTCCAACTATTCCCGGCTTCAGCTTTGCCACCGCCTGTCCGCGGCTGACCAGCTTCTGGGCCGGCTCGCCAGCTTTGCTCAAGTAACCCTCGTAAAACCGCATGCTCTTCGACCGCTCTCCGGCAATCCTACCGGAAATCACTATTTCCACACCTCTAGCCCCAGCACCCATAATCGTTCTCACCATGCTCTGGCCGACCCTGCGAACGCTTAGGCCCCGCTCTAAAGCAAAGGCGATGTGCTTGGCCATGATAGGGCCTGACAGCTCCGGCTTGGGTATCTCCACCACCTCTACCTGTGGTTTCTCCAAGCCAAACTTCTGCTCCAAATCATCAGTCAGCTGCTTGATGCTCTTGCCCTTCTTGCCGATCACCATTCCCGGCCTCTCCACGTAAATAGTGACCCTAGTGCCGGTGAGAACCCTCTTGATATCGACTCCGCCGTATCCGGCTTTCGCAAGCTCATTCTCAAGAAAGGTCTCGAGCTGAACCCGCTTGATCCCCTGTTTGATGAAAGTTCTTTCCACCGGCATTTCATCAACCTTTCAGGATTATCTCAATATTTGTCAGCGGAGACATCGCTGGCGACGAGCGTCCAAAGGCCCGCGGGATAAACCCTGGAATGGAAGTACCCTTGTAGGCGCTGGCGTGGACCACCTTAAGTTTTTCCACGTCAAGCCCCTTGTAGACGGCGTTGGCCTCCGCATTCTTCAAAACCTTCAGTATCTCCCTCGCTGCCTTCACCGGATACTGGCCGCTCCCCTTGGGGCCGCGGTGGGCGACCTTTTTTCTGTGACGCAAAATAGGCACTGCCTTCTTCTTCTGCTGGACAGCTTCAAGGTATTCCTTGGCGGCTTTCAGGCTCATCCCTCTTATGGCCCTGCAGACCTCCATGGCCTGCTTGGGAGAGATCCTCCGCTCCTTACCCAGCGCCCGAGCCACTGGACCCTCGACCTTCGCAGAAAAACCGAACTTCGGCATAACCATCACTTCAACGGCACATACATGGAGCTTCTAGTGGCACCGATGCCCGGAGTTCCATGGATGACTCTCTTCCTGGTCTGGGCAAACTCTCCGAGGCGATGCCCGATCATCTCCGGCTTCACTTCCACAATCAAAAACTCCTTCCCGTTGTGAACCGCAAACTTCAGGCCCACCATCTCGGGTATTATCACCATGTCCCGACAGTGGGTCCGTATCGGTGCATCGTTGCCCGAAGCTCTCGCCTTTCTGATCTTCTCTATCAACTTTTTCTGCTTTGGGGTGAAGCCTCTCAACAGCGATCTGCGCTGGCGAGAGGGTAAAAGTTTCGCGAAATCATCCAAGGGCAGCCTCTGCAGCTCCTCGAGAGCGTAACCCCGATAGGTGAACTTCTTCGGCATGACCTCACCTCTTCCCTGTCCTTCTGGCCGCTATTAACCCTACCTTCTGGCCCGGCGGAGCACCGCGCGCTACCGTCTTCGGCCTGCCCGCGTTCTTGCCTCTGCCACCGCCGAAGGGATGATCCACGATGTTCATCGCCACTGCCCGTGTACGCGGATAATGTTTGCCCTTGGCAAGCATGATGTGGTGGCGCTTGCCCGCCTTCACCAGTGGCTTCTCCAGACGCCCTCCACCAGCAACCACTCCGATTGTGGCCCGGCACCGTGGGTCCATTTCCTTTATCTCCCCGGAAGGAAGCTGGACACTGGCCCGACCCACATCGTGGCCTACCAGAACCGCGTAGGAGCCAGCTGCCCTGACTAACTTTCCGCCATCTCCGGGCTTCGTTTCTATATTGCAGATGGTCGTACCCTCCGGTATCTCGGCCAGCGGGAGCACATTTCCGGGTTTTATCTCCGCAGAAATCCCTGCCATAACCTTGTCCCCGACCTTGAGCCCTTCGGGAGCCAAAACTAACCTTTCCTGCCCGTCTCCATAACGGATCCTCGCTACCGGAGCGCTTCTGCCGGGTTCATGGAGTATATCCACCACCACGGCCTCACCAGCCCTCTCCGGCGGAGGCAGGCTAATCTTCCCCAGCCTTCGCCAGCTTTTCGCCCGATAGGTGGGCGAGCCGTTACCAATCCTCTGCGCCCTTAAACGCTTGCCCATCAGATCATCCCCAGTTTTGCCGCGATCTCATCGGCCATAAACTCCGGCGCCAGCTTGACATAGGCGCGCTTTTTTCCCTCCGGAGTGATCTCAACAGATACCTTCTTCACCTTAACCTCAAACAGGGTTTCTACCGCCCTCTTTATATCTGACTTGGTCGCGGCATTATCGACGACGAAGATCAGCTTGTTTTCAGACTCTATCATCTTCACCGCCTTCTCCGTGGCCAGCGGATAGAGAATTACCGAGTGAGGATCCTTCATGAATATAATCCCTCCGCAAGTTTCTGTATCGCCGAAGTGGTCCAGACGATCAATCTACCCGGAACGCCTCCGGGAGCCAAAATCTCCGCGTTCAGCTCATTTACCTTGGCCACGCTTACGCCGGGGAGGTTCCTCGCCCCCGACTTTATCCCCCGGTCTTGGGCAATTACTATCAGCGGCCCGACTGCCCTTTTGTAGCGTCTGCCCCTCATCTTACCTATGCCCGCCCGGATGCGGATGCCTTCAGAAGTTCTTTCCAACTCCTTGCCCAGACCCAGCTTGGTCAGGGTCGCCCTAATATCGGCGGTTTTCTTCAGGCTCTCCAACTCATCGGTGACCACGAGGGGAAGGGAGGAAACAGTTGCAACCGCGTGGCCCCTCGCGGCGACCAACTTTTTATCCTTCGACGCCGCAATTGCCGACCTTATCGCCAGCCGCCGCTCTTTGCGGTTAATCCTCTCCGCAATATTCTTCTCAACCCGCGGCGGATGGGCCCTCCTGCCTCCGACGGCATGGGGAGCAAACGCCCCCATTCCGGACGCCGGATGCTTCGTGCCTTTAACCCTCCTGATCCGGGAAACACCGAAACCCTTTCCCCAGGTCTCGGCAGAGGTTCTCTTGCCCGCCATCGGATCCGGTCCCCAAGGCTGGATTCTGGCCGACTGAGCGGCTAGCACGGCCCGCCTTATCACGTCGGGCCTGACCTCGGAATCAAAGACCTCCGGAAGCTCTATTTCCTCTACCGGCTTGGCGTCAAGCGAGAATACTGGAACCTTCATTGTCAAGCACCCTGTTGTGAAGCTGTGCTTATGTAGGTGACGGAGGGCACCGAAGTTGCCGCCTCGGCATGAAGTCTCACCGGATGTCTCAGCTGAACCAATCTCTTGGTCGGCCCCGGAACTGAACCGGCAACGACGATGAAGTCCTTTCTGATCGGGCCATAACGGAGGAAGCCTCCGCTGGGGGTGACCTCCTTGCCGTCGTTGCCTATTTTCAAAATTCTCTTGTTGAAATCGGTGCGCTGGTGGTATCCCATCTGGCCTGCCGCCGGAACCGTCCACAGGATCCGGGGAGGAGACCAAGGACCGAGGGTGCCGACTTGCCTCCTTCCCTCCTCGCTCTTTCGGGGCAAGATCTTGACCCCCCAGCGCTTGACCGGACCCTGAAATCCTTTGCCCTTAGTAATCGCGAGGACATCGACGAACTCACCCTCCTTGAAAACATCGCTGGGGCGGACCTGCTTCCCCAGAAGGCCTTTGGAGTAATTCCAGCGCTCCTCGACCGAGCTGCCACCAACGCGTATCTCCACCAGATCTGGCTTCTTCTTCGACACGCCGGTTTCGCGGGGCTGGGTGCAAGCCAAAACTCTAATCTCGTTAACTTTGCCCGATTTCACCAGCGCCTCGGCCTGTTCCATCGCCTTCTGAGCATCATACTTTTTGGGCCTTCGAATCAGGCGGAAGAGGTCCTTGGGCAACTCGCTCGACCAGACCTCACCCATCGCCTTCAGCCCTCTGGTGCCCTGCTGGTAGATCCTGACCGCACAGACGACCATGGGCGGTGCCTCAATCACTGTGGCGGGAACGCAGATCTCCTGGCCCTTGGTCATGGAGCCCTTGCGGTCATCAATCATGAAGAGGCTGATCATGCCTGCCTTATAACCCGCGAAACCCTGTAAACCCAACCTAGCTTCCGCTGGCCATGCCCTCACACGAGCCACGGGGCTCTTGGCCCTTGCCCGCGGCATGTATGCCAGTGAGCCCCGACGTGGATGATGTGCCCGTTTTCCCATTTTTTATCCCTCGATGAGCGCGTTCAGCAGCGAGAGCGTGGCTACGAGCGCCTCCTCGGTCCGAACGGTGGCCGTGCCTTGGTTCGGTACCGCATTCATAATGACGTCGAACAGGTCCGAAGCGTCGACGCCCTGTCGCCGGCATATCTCGAAGAGCCCTGCATAAGGGCCTCCGAAAGCCACTGCCATGCTGCGAGGCTTGCTACTCATTATCGCCTGCACGGCTTCATATAAATTTTGCCCTCGCCTTGACGTACCAATGTAGTAATCAGCCTTAACTGCTTTTAAGCCCTCCGCGAGGCTTTCGGCGCGTAAAATTTTGAAGCCCCAGTAGTCCTGAACCTCCCCCCGAGACACCGGCGTTACCTGGATGAAATCCCCTTCTCTGTCGCCGAGCCTAACTGTCACTCGCTGCCTCAGAGGCAATTTCCCGTGGTAGATCCCTTTTTGCGGCAGACCTATTTCCAAAATGCTCCTTTGGCCTGACTCAATGACGACTCCCTCGCGACAGTCTCCCTTCCGATTCCGCTCGTCTTGAAGCGGGTGACTCGGTGTACGCAAAGGGGAGAGTAAACCAGCATACTTAAGCACCTCGGAATGGGGAAAAAGAATCTTGCGCAAATACTGTGGGGTTTCAAGATAGCTCAAAAGTGTCTCGATGGTCCTAGCTTGGGTCTCCTGATTCCTCACGTTGGGTTCATCATCGTTGTAGATGCAAACCCGGCTAACCCGAAATATCGCCAGCGCCCGTCCCACCAGGCCAACTTTAAAGGTAACTTGACGAAGGTCGGAGGAGTCAGCTACCAGTGAGGCTGGTAACAACACCGAAATTTCTGGACGAGAAAGCATCAACGATCAGCCTTTGGCGACCCCGATGGGCACCAGCCTCGCCACCTTTCTGGCTATGCCGGCTCGGTGGGTTATGTCAACTACCTTATCGATGTCCTTGTAGGCGTCCGGCGCCTCCTCCGCGATTACCGAGATCTTGGCCGCCCTAACCACCTTTCCCTCGGACTCCAACTTGCGCTTGATCTCCTCACCCCGGAAGTGCTTCAGCGCCGCAGTACGGCTCATGTGTCTTCCGGCCCCGTGGGCGGTGGAACCAAAGGCCTCTCTGAACCCCTGCTCGGTACCGACCATCACATAAGAAGCCGTGCCCATATCGCCCGGAATCAGCACGGGTTGTCCCACGTTACGGTAGATTTGGGGAATTTCTGGGCGTCCGGCGGGGAAGGCCCTAGTGGCGCCCTTCCTGTGGACGCAGAGCTTTCTCTTCTTCCCGTCGACCTCGTGCTCCTCGATTTTGGCGATGTTGTGCGCAACATCGTAAACGATGTGGAGGCCCAAGGATTCGGCGTCCTGTTTCATGACATCCTCAAATGACTGCCTCACCCAGTGGACTATCATCTGCCGGTTGGCCCAGGCAAAATTAGCGGCACATCTCATCGCCGAAAGATATGCCTGCCCTTCAGGGGAATTCACCGGAACATTCACCAGCTCGCGGTCGGGCAGAAAGATGTTGTACTTTTTCACGGCCCGTTCCATGGCGCGGAGGTAATCGGAGCAGACCTGGTGCCCGAGACCACGGGAGCCGGTGTGGACCATCACCATTACCTGGTCCTCGTGCTCGATGCCGAACCTTCTGGCTATCTCAGGATCAAAAATCTTATCAACTGTCTGAATCTCGAGAAAGTGATTTCCGCTACCCAAGCTCCCGAGCTGGGGATAACCCCGCCGCTTGGCCTCGGGGCTCACATCCCGGGCTGAGGCTCCGGACATTCCACCCCTCTCCTCGAGGCGCTCTAGGTCTTCCTCCCATCCATACCCGTTCTCCACCGCCCATCTGGCGCCGATTTCCAGCACCTGGTCGAGCTGAGCTGGAGTAACCTTCACCTTGCCCTCACTGCCGAGTCCCGAAGGAACATTTCTAAACAGAGAGTCCACGAGCTCGCGAAGCCTAGGGACTACCTCCTTTTTGTCAAGTCCCGTGCGCAGTAGACGGACACCGCAGTTGATATCGTACCCGACACCTCCGGGACTGATCACGCCTGTTTCAGCATCCGTGGCCGCAACACCGCCGATGGGGAACCCATAACCTTGGTGCCCATCCGGCAGGGTGATAGAATATTTGTAGATGCCCTGCAGGAAAGTTACGTTTGCGGCCTGTTCCAGCGTCAGGTCCCGGCGCATCTCCTCAAGCATCTCGGCATCCGCGTAGATCCGGGCCGGAACCCGCATGCCGCGCTTGTACTCTTGAGGGATCTCCCACCTCAGGTCATCTATTTTCCGAATCTTGCCCTGCCACGGGCCCGTTGCTGAAACGGCACCTTCTTCCATGATCCCACCAGTAGAAATAGCCTAAAGCGCTAAATTAACTTTTGCTTTGGCCTTGCCCATCAGATGTCGACCACGGCCTGCACGTAACTGCCGTCCTTTTCCTGCCCGATTTCCATCAGGTGATAGGTGACGGCCTTAACCGCCGTCCGCTCCGGATGCTTGGCGGGATTGAATTTCTCCCCCCAGACCTGAGCCGAAAGCCGAAGCCCCTCCGGCACCTTTTCTATCTTAACTTCGAACTTTGAGAATACTAAATTTTCTGAATCATGGAGGTAAATTAGCTTGTCCAACCAATCGTAAAGCAAAGCGGACTCATCCTCTGCCACCAGTTCCACCTCCAATCTTTCCCGCGCCTCAACCCGGCTGGTGTCAACCATGATTTCAAACAACGCCAGCGCCGCATTCTCAAAGGCCTCCGCCAGGTCCCGGCCATACGCCCTGAAGCCGATGTCGCTGGGGTGCTCTACCCAATCAAATTTTTTCATCGACACACCATCCAACCTTGCCGCGACCGGTTCCAAATTAACTGAGCGCCGGCTTTAAATACCCTTTTTAAAGGCGGCGGCGAGATGGAGACAATGGTGCCGACCAAAGCGGGAGTTTCTTCTTATCCAACGAACTGAACATACTATTCGACCAAGAAAGGTTGGTCCGGATGAGGTAGAGTTTGAAGATAAAAGGATGACATGGGCAAACATTCGCCCACCCCCTCCAACGGCCCCTGAGGCCGTCCGAATTGTTAAAAATATTTCCTACTTGTTGATAGTAGCTCTCAATTTTGCTTTTAGAAACATTGACGGGTATTATTTTGAATCATTGAGCCTTGCCTGCCCAGGCAATGGGGAAAACTGAATGGATGGGGGATTTTGGCTGAGAGTATTTAGATCTTCAAGGCGCCGGGGAGGGGATTTGAACCCCTGCGGCCCGATGGGCCACACGCTCTCAAGGCGTGCGCCTTACCTGGCTTGGCTACCCCGGCCCACTAACTACTGAAAACGCCGAGGATAAATTATTACCCCGGCTACCGCGGCCCCGTTTCACCTAGTTTTCATCGAGAAAAAGGCGACCGTCAGAAGTATGAACGAGACCCAGATCAGCAGAAAGCCGACCACCACGATGCTTAGGGCGGCTCCAATCAGCATTACTGTCCCAGCAGTGGCAAACATGTGAACATCGGTTTTATCGCTCAGGATGTTCAAAGTCCGGCGGAAGTAGATCACCGCAATCAGGACGCAGACGAAGACTACCACCAGCGCCGCTAGGATACCACCTAAGAGTGGCCAAAATCCAGGAGTCGACATGCCCATGAACATGCGGCCCATCCCGGCCCAATTGGGGTTAAAGAGATCCACTCCAAGCTGGGAGAAAAACTGCAGCGAGGTCAAAATCACGATCACCAGCCCGGCCACCGCGCCCACGACTGCTATCACAACACCTTGCAGGGCATTGCTGAATATCTTCCTGTCCCTGAAATCCCTCGCCATGCCGCTCAGGGCGATGAGCAGAAGTATCAGTCCCACGAGCCCCAAGACCCCGGCCACCGCTCCCATCGCTAGGGGAGACAGAACTATTAACAGGGCCCCCACGCCACCCAAGTTCTTGTGAGATTCCAGCGCCATTGAGTTCAACTTGGTTTACCCTGAAATAAAGGTTTCGAGGACCAAAAGATTTTTGACTTGTATGAAGAAAAATAATTGTAGAGAAAAGTATTGAGGTTAAATGCCGGTAGATAGAGATCCCATCACTTGTTGATTGCATTGGCTGGTGTGGTAAATGTACGTCCGGATGCCGCTAGATAGAATTGGGGCCGCCATAGGACCCAATGGCGAGATAAAAAAGGAAATCGAGCGGCGCACCTCCACCAAGCTGACTTTTGACAGCGAAACCGGCTGTGTCAAAATTGAGGCCGGGGAGGATCCCCTGGGCGCATTGAAGGCCGAAAATGTCCTCAAGGCGATCGCCCGGGGCTTCAGCTCGCAGCGGGCCTTCAGGCTGCTCGACGACGACCAGCTTCTCGAGATCCTCGACATCACCGATTTCGCCGGGAACTCCGAACGCGCCATCTCCCGGCTGAAGGGAAGGGTAATCGGCGAGCAGGGAAAGGCCCGGGAGACCATCGAGCACCTGACCGACACCTACATTTCCATCTACGGAAAGACGGTTGCCGCGATCGGGAGCGCCGAACAGCTGGCCGTGGCCCGGGAGGCCATCGAGATGCTGCTGAGCGGGCGGGAACACTCGACCGTCTTCAAGTTCTTGGAGAAGAAGCGCCGGGAGGGCAAGAGGATCTCACAACAGCTCTGACCCTACGACGCCCTCTCCCATTTTCAACAGCCCAATGTCTCTAAAACAATAGCCAAATTTCCATTATTTACCAAGAAAACACATTGCTGACCTTCCAAAGCCTGCCCCAATGACCGGGCATTCATAATTCGTCATGCTGTCCTTGATTTTTCCGGCATATCCTTGGCCTGCAGAACTAGCTGGAAATCGTCGAAATAACGATTTATAAGGCTAGGCGAAGGCGGATTCTATCCTTAGGATGAAAATTTTAACGCCATAGATAAGCAGGCAATGCTTTTATAGTAACTTTAATAATTTTACTATGATGAGTAAAGACACTAAAAATACTAAAGTTACCCTCAAGGTGGATGACGACACCCATCGGAGGCTGCTCGAGGTGGTTTCGAAGCTTCAGATAAAAAAGGGCAGACGCGTCACCATTGACGAGGCGATCAAGGAGCTGATAAATCATGCCCGATATTAGCGTCCGTGGCTGGGGTAAAGAGTCGGTTGTGCCGCTGAGCTGGCTGGGCTCAGGCCGAGGAATACTTTCGGCCGTCCCACCCCAAAATATGTTTATCTTTGGGGGACAAAGTGGGGCCCTGGTGGTGGATCCATGAAGAGCCTTGCCGATGAGCTTTTCGCCGACTTCAGAGAGCACAGCGTCAGCGAGTTCTTCCGCAGGAACGCCGCGATGCTGGGTTATACGGGAAAGATCCGTTCGCTGACGACGATTGTCCACGAGGGCGTGACCAATGCGATTGACGCGGCCGAAGAGGCGGGAATTCTGCCCAGAGTCACCGTGATGATAAAGCGGGTGAACGATGAACCAGAACACTTCCGGATTATCATCGAGGACAACGCCTCGGGCATCCCCGAACAGTACATCCCCGACGTCTTCGGCAAGATGCTCGCCGGGACCAAGCTGCACCGGGCCATGCAACAGCGCGGGCAGCAGGGCATCGGAATTTCCGGCTGCGTGATGTTCGGACAGATAACTTCGGGGAAACCGGCAACCGTGGTGACCTCGACCGGTAACGGTGAAACCGTTAAGGTGGACGTCATGATCGATGTCGACAAGAACCAGGGCAAGATTGTCAGCAAGGAAAAGTTCAAGGAGAAGTGGCGGGGCACCCGGGTGGAGATAGAGGCCAAGGAGGTGGCCTACATGCGCTCCCGCTACGGCCCCTTCAACTACCTGCGCATGACCGCCATCGCCAACCCCCACGTGAGGATAAACTTCGTCGAACCCGATGGCACGCTCACCGTCTTCGAAAATGCCACCAACAAGATCCCCGAGCGGCCCAAGCCCATGCCGCTCCACCCCTGGGGGATAATGTCGGATGACCTGCTGGTGCTGGCCAAGCGCACCAAAGCTAGGACTGTCTCCGGGCTCCTCTCCACGGAGCTTTCCCGCGTGAGTAAGCAGAAGGCCGATGAGGTCTGCCGGCTCGCTAACGTCTCCCCGGAAAAGAGGCCTACGGAACTGAGCTGGGAAGAGGCCGAGAGGATTGTCTCCGCCTTCAAACAGGTCAAGCTGCTGGCCCCGCCGACCTCAGGGCTGAGGCCGATCGGGGCGGCCGAGCTGGAGAACGGCATGCGCCAGATCCTGAACCCTGAGTTTGTCCACACGCTCACCCGCCCGCCGAAGGTTTACCGCGGCGGCCTGCCCTTCATCGTCGAGGTCGGCATCGCCTACGGCGGCAACTCGGGAAAGTCCCTCGAGAACAAGGGCGACAATGAGGGGGCGGAAGGCGAGGTGGGCATGGATCTCATCAGGTTCGCCAACCGGGCTCCGCTCATCTTCGACCAGGGCGGCTGCGCCATCACCGCCGCCGTGCGCAGCATCGACTGGCGCCGCTATGGGGTGGACATCACCAACGCGCCGCTGACGCTCTTCGTTAACATCTCCTCGGCCTACGTTCCCTACACCTCGGCGGGAAAGCAATCCATCGCCGACGAACCCGAGATTGTGGGTGAGGTTAGGGCGGCGGTAATGGAAGCCGCGCGCGAGTTGAAGAAGTTCCTCTACCGCCGGCTCAAGGCCAAGGAGCGGCAGGAGCGAGCGGGCATCTTTGAAAGGTTCCTTCCCGTGATTGCGCGGAAGGCGGCACGGCTGGCCGGGGTTGAGGAGCCCGACGTCAGGCCGCTGCTGAAAAAGATCGCTGGTGTTGACCATGACTAGGGAGGCCACCTCGCTGGAGAAGAAGCACCGGAAGAAGGCGCTGCAGGCCCTGGCCGAGCTGGGCCGGAAGATCGTCGAAGACATCAGGAGCGCCCAGCCGCCGAAGCTGAAGATACCCTCACGGAGCACCGCCAACATCATCTACGACAGGAAGAACCGCTACTTCGTTCTCGGACCCAGGTACGGGATCCGGTCGGCGGGGAGCATGAAGCAGGTGAAAAAGGTGGCACAGCTCCTCTGCACCGCCGAGTTTGCCAAGGAGCTCATCGAGAGCGGCAAGTTCGCCACACTCAGGGAGATGTACTACACGGCCGAGGGCTGGGAGGCCGGACCCTTCCATGACCAGAGCGAGTCGGACGCCATTATCGAGGACCTTGAGGCGACCTTCGGGCTGAAGCGGGAGAGCTTGGGGCTGATGCCGGAGGAGGACGGTGCCGCCGTTTACGGGCAGATCGTCTTCCGCGAGGGAGACGTGACCATCGACGCCACCAAGGCGGGGAGGGGTGGGTACACGATTCCGCCCACCATCGATGACGTCGAGTTTGTCAAGTGCCGGGCCAAGCGAATCATCGCGGTTGAGACGATGGGTATGTATCACCGGCTCATCCAGGAGGAGGCCTGGAAGAAGTTCGACGCCCTGATCGTGGGGCTCAAGGGACAGGCGGCCCGCGCCACCCGGAGGTTCCTCAAGCGCGCCAACGAGGAGCTGGGCCTGCCCGTCTACCTCAACTGTGACGGCGACCCCTTCGGCTACCACATCGGTATGGTCATCATCTCCGGCAGCGCCAACCTGGCCTACATCAACCACGAGCTGGCCGTGCCCGACGCCAAGTACATCGGCGTCACCGCGAGCGACATCGTCAACTACAAGCTGCCCACGGACAAGCTGCGGGAGCTGGACATCGCCCGGCTGAAGCAGCTGCTCAAGGACCCACGTTACAACACCGAGTTCTGGCAGTCTGAGATCAAGAAGATGCTCGAGATCGGCCGGAAGGCAGAGCAGCAGGCGTTCGCCAAGTATGGGCTGGCCTACGTGGTCAACGAGTACCTGCCGGCGAAGCTGAAGGAAGTGGAGAAGCAGCAGTTCCTGGGGACAAAGTGATTTTTAGTGCAATCAGCCGTACTTATCCATTTTTATAATTTTGGTTAATCGTTTGGGGCTCGGTATGGACGGAAAGGGCCACCCTCGATAAATGAGGCGAGGGGAACACAGGGAGATTGATTGCGGGCCGAAAACGCATCGAAATGCTTTAATTTCTGAATTCACACCCTTGCCAAACTCAAAGCGACTCGACAATTAGATTTTTTACCCGGAAGTCAGGCCAATTTCTTTTTCGACGAGCTTCTTCAGCTTTACGCCGCCCTTAGAGTAGTTAAGGCCAAGAAACTCGTAATCAACCCGGCTCTCCCGCAACGTCCTCAAGATTGTCCCCAACAGCGCCTTTTTCGGGTAATCTCCCGGGAACAGATCGCACCGCAGATCGTATTTTATGTCCACGAAAGAAAGCGAGGAGATAATGTCCGCACGATCCTTTACGCCTTTCTCAGCGTTCCATCGCTCCTTGGCCGCCTGCGTCTTTAATAAGAGCAACACTTCGGGTAGAGCAACCCTGAAGCCCTCGATGTTCAAGACTGGGTTCTCCCGGAAAACGCCCAAGGGACAACTGGACTACACATAAAAGGCGTGTAGATGTCAACCCCGACTCCGTCGATCAGCCTTCAAATTTTTTCGGCCTCAGATTGCGCTTGATGGTGAACCCTGATCTTAATGCTTCTGCCTGTGGCCCGTAGAAGTTGTTCTGATCGATATAGATATCGATATCGCGGCTCGAATTTCCGCGCCCAAAAGTAGACGCACCACCCACCTATCGTCACAAAATCTGCAAACCCATGAAGACGCCTAAGGACATGCCAAGAGCGTTCGACTGCTCATCTCTCAAGAGCTCTACCACAGGCCCAACGGAGCTTTTGCCTGAAGGCTAGACTACGTATATGCGTAGAGCCTGAAGGCTAGACTACGTATATGCGTAGAGCCTGAAGGCTAGACTACGTATATGCGTAGAGCCTGAGCCGAAGCTGCCTGAAACCGACCTCGTGCTCACATGGTGCCCGAAGCAACGGACTCCGTTAGTTCACATACGCGAAAAAATTGAACCTTTCGAACCCCGAACCTTCGCAACATCCGAACGAGCTTTAAAGCAACCTCGAACCGTTCCGTCATGATGGCCGATCTTTGTATCCACTGCGCTCCTGAAACGCGCAGCTTACCATAATGCCATCCTGAAAGACTTCTACCCGCTTTATCAAAAATAACCAGATACGCCCGACGCACCCGTGGCCCCAGTAACTTTTTAGAGGAAGCTCTTTTCAACAGGGGAAATCCGGCCGCGAAAACAAAATTAACCAAGCAAAGAGATCGACCGAACGAGAGTACTCTTGGATGAGGAACCAGTATTCGAAGAGCCTTTTCTCCATTTCCTCAAAATTCTCGAACTCGCGGCCCACCTCCTCCCAAAAATTTTTGTTGTGACGTTTTTCCCTCAGGTGCAGTATTTCATGGCAGACGACATAACGGATGAGCTCCCTTGGCAGACACGCCAGCAGGAAATTGAAGCTCAGGTCCCCTCTGGAGGAACAGCTGGCCCACTTGGTTTTCTGCCTCCTTATGAATATCCTGTTGAACTCCACACCAAATTTCTTGCTGTACTCTACAGCAGCCGTCTCGAGTTCCTGCCGAAGTCTTTCCCTCAGCGCATCCCTTAACCGCCTGAGCTGTCGTCGGTCATTGAGATCACATTCGAAGCTGTTTTCGTTTAAACTTACCCTCACCTTACCATCATCAACCGGAAGAAAATTCCCAAAGATTAACAGGCCGTGACCGTTCCCCATCAAAGACTTAAACCTCTCCACCGCACCTTTAATTTCACCATGTTTTCTGGAGATCCAGCCAATTTTCCTCTCCAGCAGCGATGCTTCATCCTTCCAGCCCTCGGGAAGGATTACCAGGAGCTCTCCTGTTTTGAACTCCAGCCGTGGATATCTCACCCTTCTCCGCGCCACCCGGTAGGGCAAGTCGGTTCCGTTGACCCAGATGCTCTTAGATTTCTCTAAGCCCCTTAATGATCTTGCCATACACCTCATTCCTCTCAGCAAGTGGCATCTTTTTGCGCAGGAATTTCCTCAGCTCCCTGCCAACTTCCTTCAGCGCCGTCTGTTTCCGGTTCCATCCCCCAAACAGCTTGCCGGATCTCTCCCAATCTTTCCACAGGGCTCTGACCTCCTTCACCAGCTCCTCCGACCTGCCCAGCTTTTCCTCCAGCGCCGTGAGCAGGAAATACTCCCCCTCCGAAAAGCCAAGCTCCCTCTGCCTTTTCTCCAGAGACTGGATGTCCCTGACCGCCTCGGACAGCCTTTCGTAGGCCTCCTTCACGTCGATCTTTCTGTCCTTCCATTTCCTCACTATCAGCTCAACCTTCCTCGCGATCGGCTCGTAGACCATCTTTTGAGACCTGTCGACCAAAATGTACTTGTTCAGCGCGAAGACCATGTCATACACCTTGTCCTCTAGGCTCGCGTGCGCCTTCTTGAGGTTGTTGAGATAATTCACATCCAACTTCAGGATGGGGAACTCCTCCTTCAGCTTTATCTCCAGCGTTTTGTGGATGTCCCCGAGGGTTCGGCTGAAGTATTTTCGGAAATACTCCTCGACCTCTGGCTCCTCCTCCCTCGTCCCGGTCCACCTGAGGTAGAACTGATAGATGGCGGCCAGCCACTTGAGCCTCGCGATAGAAGCTTCCGGGACGTGCCTCGGCCCCAGAAATTCGTAGAACCTGATCAGCCTCTTGTAGTTTACGAGGAACTTGTTCTCGGCGTCGTGGTCGTGGAACAGGAGCTTGACGGCCGACTTCAACGTTTCCCGGTGCGTCCTGCCCAGGTCAATTCCATCAAAGATCTCCTCGGTTTCCTGCAGCAGGGTGGTGAACTTTTTCACCTCTTCGTCCAGCTTTATGGCGACGTATTTGACGTCCTGTTTCTGATAGATCGCCAGGGCCTTTTCAAATTCCCCGAGCACGCCGACGTAGTCGATTATCAATCCGGCCTCCTTCACGCCCAGGAAGCCCTGCAGGCGCTTCTTGTCGAGGCCCACCTTCTTCTCCATCCTGGTCTGGAAAACTATCGGCAGGGTGAACCCGTCCCTGATGGAGTCCTCGATGAAGTACTTGTGGATGTAGAGCTCGCCCTGCTCGGGATAGCTGAAGGTGAGGTAGGTGTCCCTTCCCTTCTTGGCGATCGGCGTCCCGGTGAAGGCGAAGAAGAAAGCCTTTTTCAGGATGGTCCTCATCTGCTCGGCAAGCTTTCCGTACTGCGTCCGGTGGCCCTCATCCATTATCGCGATCACATTCCTCCTGTTGGAGATCACCTCCTCAGAATCCTTGGTGAACTTCAGCCCCGAGAGGTCCTCCTCCCGGAATTTGTGGATGAGCGTGATGAAGGGCTCAGGTTCAGGGGACTGGCGAAGAAGGCGACAATCGTGTACTCCGCGCTGCTCGCGAGGAACGCCCTCACCATACAGGCGCTGTTGACAAACGGACCAGAACTGCTGCGGAAGGTCGGAGTCTACAGGTACTGACGGTGAGATCTGCATGCGCAGATGTCGGCAACGCCGCATATGACTCTCTCAGACCGAGGAGACATAGTGTTGCGCGGTCGACCGGCACCTGCGCGAAATAGCTTAGGTTCTCAACGGCTATTTATTTTTGCACACCCCTAAACAAGGTTTAATTTACCGGCCACGTTGATTAACTCATTGATTCGATGAAAATTCTCGTCGCTTGTTATTCCCGGACCGGAACCACCAAAGAGGTCGGCGAAGCGATCGCCAAAGAACTCGGTGCCGATTTTGATGAAATCGTGGACCTGAAGAAGAGGACCGGCCTGCCGCCAATCCGCTTTCTGATCGCGGGAAAGGATGCCACGAGAAAAAGAAAGACGAACATCAAGTTTGAGAGGGCGGCGGCCGGATACGACCTGATAGTCATCGGCACCCCGGTGTGGGCGGGAAACATCACCCCGGCGGTGCGGACCTACCTCGGCGCCCAAAGGCTGGACGGCAAAAAGGTGGCCTTCTTCTGCACCTACAGTATCGGTCATGAAAAGGTGTTCGACGAGATGAAGGCGCTGGTACCGAAGTCGGTGGTAGTAGGGACGCTGGGCATACCAGCAAAGGAGGTTAAGGCCGGCGACTACTTGAAGAGGGCGAAGGAATTCGCCGAGAGCCTGAAGAAATAAACGGTTCCGTTGAACCTGCCGTTGCTGGACTTTTTTGTAAACGTTCTTCCGGTGTCCCACCAGAAGCATGAATATTATCTTTCTATACCAATCTATCCATTACAACGCGATAATCCCCGACCTAGGCTTACAGCCGCTTATCTTCTTCAACGGCTCAAGCTTTCTCTCCGGGCGTGGACACTTCAGACCCCGTTGCTTCTGGTGCCGAGACCGTTGGCTCGTACCTCCGCTTCCACTTCTTCTGCCTTTTTTTCTTCCGCTCACGCCAATCCGGTTTCTTCCACCGATATCTCCTCAGGCTCACTGACATCACCCTAACTCAATCCCACGTTGTCTGGATATTAAGCATCCGACCCTATTAAACCAACTTTCACCGGTCCAAAACTACACCTAGCTAAAGTTAATACGCAACACCGCCGATAAACTACCGAGAGCATGGAAAAGGTCACCACGATTAAAATTCGGGAGATGAAAAACAGCGGGGAAAAAATAGTGATGCTGGCTACCTACGACTACCTGACGGCGAAAATGGTCGACGAGGCCGGCGCAGACGCCATCCTCGTCGGCGATTCACTGGCCAACGTGGTCCTGGGCCACCGGGACACGCTTTCGGTCGGGATGGAGGAGATGCTCCACCACACCAAGGCCGTGGCCCGCGGAGTCAAGAGGGCGCTGGTGGTCGGCGACATGCCCTTCATGTCTTACCAAGCTAGCACTGAGGACGCCATCAGAAATGCCGGGCGCTTTCTCAAGGAGGGTCACGCCGAGGCCGTGAAGGTTGAGGGCGGGCACAAGATGATAAGAAAGGTTGAAGCCATCATCGATGCCGGGATTCCGGTGATGGGCCACCTCGGCCTGACCCCGCAGTGGGTGCACCAGTTCGGCGGCTACCGCGTCCGGGGCAAAACCTGGTCCGCCGCGCGCGCCATCCTCGAGGACGCCCAGAGGCTGGAGCGGGCGGGCGTCTTCAGCTTGGTGCTCGAGGCCATGCCCTGGCAGCTGGCCAAGCTGATCACCGAAAAGCTGGAGATCCCGACGATCGGGATCGGCGCCGGTCCCTACTGCGACGGGCAGGTCCTAGTGCTGCACGACCTCATCGGCCTCACCGGGCCCAGCGTCCCCAAGTTTGTCAAGCGCTACGCCGAGCTCGATAAAGGGATACTGAAAGCAGTGGAAGACTTCAAGCGCGACGTCAAGTCGGGCAAGTTTCCGGCGCTGGCGCAGAGCTACGAGATGCCGCCCGAGGAGATGCGCAAGTTAATCCGCGGTTTCCGGCAGAAAAAATGAATTTTAAGCACCTTTAAATATTGAAAAAAGGAGGATTAAAGCGACGAAACGGAGGTGTAAAAATGGCTTATGTAGTTAAGTCCGCGGTGAGGGAACTCCTCAAGGGAATGAGGGCCAGCGACGACTTCTTCAAAGCACTGGACGCGGTAGTGGCGGCGAGCTGCAAGAAGGCCATCGAGAGAGCCAAGGGCAACGGCAGAAAGACCCTCAGAGGAATAGATCTCTAATCCAAAAATTTCCGGTGGCGGCTGTGGCTGCCACTGCTTTTAATTTTGTTCAACCTTTTACTCGGTCTATTTTTCTTCTTCCCAGCGCCTGGAGATACTCCACCTCAACGCCCTCCTTGACGTCGCCGCGGAGGTTAATGGGTATGGGCAGCTCGAAGGTCTCGTAGGTGTTGAGGTCCATCAGCTGGGCATTGTTGGAGACAATCGCCAGCACCTGAGCACTACCCCGCTCGATTATCGGCACCTCAACCTTGGCGCTGGTCGGCTTCACGATGGTCCGCTTCTGCCCGTCAAAAAGTCCGATGGCATCGATCTTGGCCTTGGCGTGGCCGTGCTTCCCCGGAGCCGAGGTGGAAAAGCCGACGATGCGGCAGGGCTCGTCATCGATGATGATGAAGCGACCCTCCTTGAGCTTACCGACTTCAGTGACCTCCTTCATTATCATCCCGTAGAAATTCTCCTGACTTACTTAAAAGCTTGGCGCAAGGTTTAATCCTCAAAGGAAAAATCAAATCCGTGGAACCTTGAGAATCGGAATCGTTGCTCGAACCGATGGTGACTCCGACCTCGAGATGGTGGCAAAGGTCATCAAGTACCTTAAGGGAGAGGAGGTCGTGCTCGAGCCGGGCCTGGCGAAGAAGATAGGGGGCGGCGCAAAGATCCAGGACCTTCGCGGATGCGACGCCATCGTGACGATCGGCGGAGACGGTACCGTCCTTCACGCCCAGCGGCTGGCGCCGGACGTGCCTATTCTGGGGATAAATCTGGGAAGAAGAGGATTTCTCGCGGAAGTCAACCCGAAGGATGCCCCGAGGGCGCTGCGGAGGCTCAGGGAGGGAAAGCTCCCCGTCGTGAGTAGGACTCGCCTAGCGACCACCCTGGCGGGAAAATCCTTGCCCGAGGCCCTGAACGATGTCGTCGTCAGCTCCGAGGTGCCAGGAAAGAGCGTCAGCCTTTCCGTATCGATCGACGGCCACGAGGCGCTTGACTTCCGCTGCGATGGCATCATTGTCGCCACGCCGACCGGAAGCACGGCCTACACGCACGCCGCCGGAGGTCCGGTGCTTGACCCCCGGCTGGAATCGCTCGTGGTCACGCCCATCTGCCCCACGCATCCCCGTCAGTGCTCAATCGTCATCCCGCCGGAGAGCTGCGTGCAGATAACACCGACTCGACCCGGGCGAGCCGCCCTGGTGATTGTTGACGGGGAACCAGTGGCCAAGGTAGATCAGGGAAAAAAGGTTGAGGTCCGCCGCTCGGACTACTGCGCGCGCTTCTTTGAATGGGAGAGCTTTTACCGTAAGGTGAAGGAGAAGTTATTGTGACACGTTGTGTTTTAGTGCTCGATACCTCCGCCGTTATCGCCGGCCTAGCTCCGGGAATGCTGAGGGCCGACCAGGTAACGGTGCCTGAGGTGCTCGAGGAAGCCCGCGACCTCTGCTCAAAGCTGAAGCTCGAGACCGCGGTGCTGGCGGGCAAGGTCAGGGTCGTGGAGCCGTCGAAGAAATCGCTGGAGAGGGTCCGGGAGAAGGTGGTGCACAGCGGGGACACCGTCTCCGATACCGACGTGAAGCTGCTCGCGCTGGCGCTGGACCTTGCCGAAAAAAACGCCGAAATCGTGACCGACGACTACGCCATCCAGAACCTAGCCACCCTGCTCAACCTGCCCTACCGCCGCTTCTCCATGCCGGGGATAAAGGAGGTGCTGCGCTGGGAAGCCGTGTGCCCCGCCTGCGGAAGCAAGTTCCCGCCGACCGCAACCATCTGCCTCATCTGCGGCTCAGAGCTGAAGCGGCAGGCAAGAAGGTAGTGTTTTAAAAAAGGCGGGAGATATTCCAACGAAGGTGACGGTTTGGAGGTCCTGTCCATTTCCATTATCGGTGGAGGTAAGGAACAGCGGGCCCTCGAAATTTTGAAGAGGAACGCCAAGGCCGTCACCGGCGTGGTTAAGAAGTTCGAGGAGGTCATCACCGCCTACTTCACCGACCTAGATTTCGACCGGGCGGAAAAGCTGGGCCGGGAGCTGTCCAAGCTGGAGACCGCAGCCGACAAGGGGAAGAGAGAATTCATGAAGGTGCTCGGCGAGGGCGCCTTTCTGCCCGCCTTTCGCGCCGACCTCGCTTGGCTCGCGGAACGGCTGGACACGGTCGCCGACACTGCCGAAGGTGCCATGCGCGTGCTCCTGCTGAGAAAACAGCTGCTACAGGCCTTGATCCGGGGAGAGGGGAAAAACAGGGAGATCAGGGAGTGGCGGCTCAAGTTCGCCAAGATGGCCAGGGTCACGACCCAGACGGTACAAATTCTGGAAGAGGCCATCGAGGCGCTGACCACCGACATCGGCGAGGCCACGAGAAAGGCCAACGACGTCGACCTGCTCGAGCACGAGATCGACCTGATGGAGCAGAGTCTAACCAACGACCTTTACAGCTTCGAAAAGGTCCTCGACCCCGTCAGCATCATCCAGCTCGCCGACATCATCCGCAGATCGGCCAACGTGAGCGATCGGGCCGAGGACATGAGCGACACCGTGACCATCCTGGGCTTCACGCTCACGGGCTGATCAGAACCCGAACAGCAGGGACAGGGCAAAGGAAAGCAGTCCGACCGCGGCCGGGGTAACCACCAAGGTCAACGCTATCTTGCCCAACCTCCGCTTGCTCACCGTCGCCGTGCTCTTGAAAAGAGCCGCTCCGGCAACCCCGCCGACGATGGCCTCAGAAGTCGACACCGGCATGCCAAACTGCACGAAGGACCAAACGGTCAGGGCGGCCCCGAGCTGGGCGGCAATGGCGGTGGTGGGCCCGATCTTGGCTATGCCTGAACCGACCGTCGTTATCACCCTTCTGCTGAAAGTCAGGGCTCCGGCCGCCAGCGCCACGGCTCCAAAAAGGGCAACGAGCTGGGGAGGGCTACCGAAGAAGGCGCGGACGACGCCCAACGAGGCCCCGACGTCGTTGGCGCCGAGCACGTAGGC